>CAKAQU010000028.1 GCA_916720335.1 uncultured Moraxella sp.
GAGCGTCGTTTTCATTTTGTGCCATGGGTCAAAATTCATCTAATTTCAGCCCTTTATGGTAATGGTGTTGGCAGTTTATACCCATCAATTCATAAGGCGTATGATGCAGCAATGTTTAAGGTTTCCACCAGCCGTTTAACTCAAATCTTGCAAGATGCGGTAGGAAATCACCAACCGCCTATGGTTGGCGGACGACGCATTAAATTGCGGTATGCTCATTTGGGTGGACATAATCCACCTGTGATTGTCATTCATGGTAATCAGACATCTGCTTTGCCAAAAAGCTATCAGCGCTACTTGGAAAATATTTATCGGGAGGTATTTGCTTTAGAAGGTACGCCATTACACGTGGAGTTTAAGCAAAACGCCAATCCTTATGAAGGTAAAAAAAATCCTGTTATTAAAAATAAAGCTAAAAAAATGCGTGAAAAGAAACGCATTGCTGAGTTTAAAAAACGCGATAAAAAACATAAATAATTAGCCAGTGTTTGCCGTGTTATAATCCTAAAATTTGCCAGCAAACTTGTCTGATGACGTTAAATTATCCTGACAAAATATCAGATGAGCCAACTTGTTCTATTGCGCCATCGTTCATCACAATGATTTTATCAGCGATGGCTGCGGCTTCCTCTTGGTCGTGTGTTACTAAAATGCCAGTAACTCCCGTTTCTTTTTGAATGTTCTTTAAAGATGTTCTAAGCTCTTTGCGAACTTTGGTATCTAGCGCTCCAAACGGTTCATCCAATAGTAAAAGTTTGGGGCGAATTGCTAAGGCTCTTGCTAGCGCTACCCTTTGTCTTTGACCGCCTGATAATTCGTGTGGATAGCGCTGTTTTACGTGCGGCAGCTGCACCATTTCAAGCAATTCATCTACTTTTTGAGTGATTTTTTCTTTGGCTGGTCGCTTTTTCAAAAGTGTGAGTCCAAAAGCAATATTATCAAAAACAGTTTTATGACGAAATAAAGCATAGTTTTGAAAAACAAATCCAATCCCTCGCTGTTGTACAGGAACATTGGTTACATTGATTTTGTCAAAAAAAATTTCACCGCTATCAGCATTTTCGAGTCCTGCAATAATTCGAAGTAATGTAGTTTTACCACAACCTGATGGACCCAAAAGTACCGCCAGTTCTCCTGTATTAATATCAAGGTTAATGTTTTTTAGAACATGAAAATTATTAAATTGTTTATAAATTTGTGAAACGGCGATACTCATGGTTATCCTTGGGTTTGTCAGTTAATTTAATCAGTTGGCTTATATTGTTATGAATTTGAACTGTTTATAGATTTTTTGTTTTATTCATTAAAGTTTGTAAAATTAGCGTAAGTAGTGCTAAAAGCGCCAAAAGACTTGACAAGGCAAATGCGGCTGTAAATGCGTAGTCGTTGTAAGCAATTTCAATCATCAAAGGCATGGTATTGGTTTCGCCGCGAATATGCCCTGACACCACACTCACCGCTCCAAATTCACCCATCGCCCGAGCGTTGGTAAGAATCATGCCATAAAGTAATGCCCATTTGATATTGGGTAGAGTGATGTGCCAAAACATTTGCCAGCCATTAGCTCCTAGTGTTAGTGCAGCTTCTTCCTCGCCACTGCCTTGAGACTGCATAAGTGGAATCAGCTCTCTGGCAATCAATGGAAATGTAACAAACAGGGTCGCCAGCACAATGCCCGTGGTTGCAAAAATAATTTGAGTGTTAAACGTGGTTGCAAAAAATTTTCCTAATACAGTATTTGCACCAAAAAGCAGTACAAACATCAAACCTGCCACCACAGGCGATATAGCAAATGGCAAATCTAAAAGCGTGGTAATTAGTGATTTTCCCCAAAATTCATGTCGTGTTATCAAATACGCCATTGCCACCCCAATAACTGTGTTGATAGGTAGGGTAATGAATGCCGTGGTAAGCGTTAGTTTGATGGCATAAAGAGCATCAGGGTCGGCTAAAGATGCTATATAAACCAATAAACCCTCTTTAAATGCTTCATAAAATACCACCAGTAGTGGCACAATCAGCATAATCGTCATAAAACAAATGGCAATACCAATCAATAACCATTTAACATAAGGCGAATCTTTGGTAGCGGAGTTTTTTTGATAAGAATAAGAAGTAAGATTTTTCATAACATCAAAATCAACCTATAAAACTAGCCTATTTTTACCCCTAGTTTTTTAGAAAATTGCCATTGCAATGTATTGATGGTAAATAACACAACCATAGATAGCAAAAGCATAAATAAAGCTACACATGATGCTCCTGATACATCAAATTGTTCAAGTTTGGATATGATAATTAATGGCAGTATTTCTGACTGCATAGGAATGTTACCTGCAATAAAAATCACTGAGCCATACTCTCCTGTTGCTCGAGCAAACATCATACCTGAGCCAATCAGTATGGATGGAACAAGCTCTGGCAAAATAATTTTATAAAAAATCGTCAGTCGTGAAGCGCCTAAAGTTGCCGCTACTTCTTCAACTTCTATTGAAATTTCACTTAAAACAGGTTGCACCGCCCGCACAATAAATGGAAAACTTACTACGACCAAAGCCAGCCAAATACCAATTGGGGTAAAGGCAATTTTTATTGGTTTGTCAAATAAATATACACCAACATCACTAAAAAATTTTCCAAAAAGACCATTGGGAGCGTATAAAGTCGCTAGAGCAATGCCCATAACTGAAGTTGGCAAAGCAAATGGCAAATCGACCAGTGCATTCATAAAGGATTTGCCAAAAAAATCATAACGTACCAAAACCCAAGCAATCAAGGTTCCAAAAATAAGATTGGTTAATGTTGCCAAGATTGCCATGCCAAGTGATAGTTTAATGGCGAAGAATACTTGTGGCTCAAAAATGGTATCAATAATATCAGTAACCTTCATATCCAAAGAGGTCAAAACCATCATTACAAATGGCAAAATTACCAAAAACGACAAAGAAAATATACTAATTCCCAAACTTAGTCCAAAAAACGGCATGATTCGCCACCGCCTTTTTTTGGGGAAAGCAGTATTTGGCAAAACAGTACTTGATGAAGTGAAATCTGACATTGGTATTAACAAACTTTGCTAAACTATGGCGATACTTTACGATATCTTTGCCAAAAAAAACTATTAGAAAAATAGAATGTTGTTTTTCAGTTTTGGAATTTATATTTAGCCACTTGTATTGAATGATTTTATTAATATAATAGAAAGAAAAAATAATATAAGTTTACAAAATAGTGATGATTTCCATCATTTTTCCACGAACTTATTGTATTAAAAGCGATAAAATAATCAAGTAACAAAAAATATGTAACAAAACATTATCTTGTTTATGAAACGGAGATTATCCATGAAACAGTTAACCAAAATCAGTTTATGCATCTTGATAGCATTTATGTCAATTACCACAGTAAACGCAAAAATACCAAGTAATCCAGAGCCTGTATGGTTTTTCCCTAATTTTAGCGAAGATGAAAAATTATCTGATTGGGATCTTACTTGTGATAATGTGGGAGCTTGCCGTGCAGTTGGTTTTTACGGAGAGGAAAGTTTTGATTATGAAGATGAAAATCAACGTGAAGCTAGTTTAATGATTAAACGTGAAGCGGGTAATCCTAAAGTTATCATCAAAGCCAATCTAAACTTTATTGAAGATCATGATTATGTTGTTGAAGAAACCATCAAACAAATGGAGCAAAAATCGGCAGAAATGTTTATCAATGGCAAATCTTATGGCAAGGTGGCTTTAAACTTTGAAAATGGCAGCAAACTTAATGATATTCAAACCAAAGCTATTTTGGATAACATCAAGCAACCATTAAAAATAGAATTTCGTTTAGATAAAATGCATTCTAACATTTCTACTTATGGACTCAAAGAAGTCTTAATAAAAATGGATGAAATTCAAGGGTTTGCTAATACTCCTTATGCTTTGTGGCAAAAAGGCAATAAATCTGCTCCAACCACGACTTATAGCTATCCTGTGTTGCAAGATAAGCCCATTATTGGCGCAAGCAGTGCAATAGATAGAAATTCTAATGATGGCAAAAAACTCATTGCGTTATTAAAAAATGATTTAAAAGTTCAAGCTGAAAAATCTGAAATTGATTACCAAGATGATTGCATGATTTTGGATGATGATTCAGAGATTGATGAATATGATAAAGAACGCATCCAAACGTTTGATGTAGTTCAACTAAGCAAAGATAAAAAATTGGTTTCAGGTTTGTGTTGGACGGCTGCCTACAATATGGGTTATGGCATGTGGGTTGTGGACAATAAATTTAATAAAGTTCACCAGAACGTTGGGCTTGACTTATCCTACCAAGAAGGCAATCAATTATTTCTTGCCATAAAAGGTCGTGGCTTGGGTGATTGTTGGAGTCTTGATGAATGGACTTGGGATGGTGAAAAATTTGTACAGTCTTTTTCTGGTAGTACAGGTATGTGCCGCGGTTTTGCAGGTGGAGCATGGCTGACTCCATCAACAGTAATTGATGTAGCAAGTGTTAAAGATGATATAAGTCGGTTTGATTAATCTTGTATAAATTAATCTTGTATAAAATAAAAACCCCCTTAAGCAAATATTGTTTAAGGGGTTTTTAAATTATGAACCATCAGATTTTAAAATGTGTTGATTATCCATAACCAATTTGTCATAGACGCCACCTTCACTAAAATAGGTTTGCATAATATCTGACCAGTCCCCAAAAACTTCGTTTGGGAAAAATGTTTGCATTTTCGGAAATTTGTCAGCATGCTTTTGTAAAATTTGCTCATTACTGGGGCGTAAAAAATATTTTACCGCCAATTCCTGTGCTTCATCGCTGTATAAATGCTCTAGATAGGCTTGAGCGATGGGGTTGGTGGCTTTTTTATGACTGACACTTTCAACAACCGCCACAGGATTTTCAGCATTGATGGTGTAACTAGGATAAATAATATCAACATTGCCAAATTTTTTTTGAATAATGTTGGCCTCGTTTTCAAAGGTAAGCAATACATCACCAAGTTCACGTTGGGCGAAGGTAGTGGTTGCTGCTCGTCCTCCATTTTCAAAAACTGTAACGTTATTTAATAGTGAGCGAACAAAAGCATCTGTTTTTTCTTTATTTTGATGAAAAGTCAGTAAACCATAGCCATAGGCTCCCAAAAATGCATAGCGACCGTTTCCTGAAGTTTTTGGATTGGCAAGAATAATTTTTGTTCCCGATTTGGCAAGGTCATCCCAATCTTTGATAGCTTTGGGATTATTTTTTCTGACAATAAATACAATGGTGCTTGTAAAGGGGATGGCATGATTAGGCAGCATTTGTTGCCAGTTTTTATTGACAAGCCCGCTATCGGCTAAAATTTGCACATCAGAACCTTGGTTCATAGTAACAACATCAGCTTGTAAGCCATTTTTTACAGATAATGCTTGTTTGCTGGAACTTCCATGTGACTGTTTGATGGTGATATGGGCATTTGGATTAATAGTTTTATAATAATTGATAAATAAGGGATTATAATCTTTGTAAAAATCTCGCGCAACATCATAAGAAACATTTAAAATTTCAATATCACTTTTTGAATCGGCGGTTGAATTGTGATTGGTTTGATTACTACAAGCGCTCAAAATCATTGTGCTGGCAAGCAGTGTATTTGCCACGATAAATTTTTTGACGGTCATAATTTTCCTAATTATTTTAATTAATCATTTTGTTGGTTGCGAAGTGTTTTAAATGTTGCTTTAATGTTTTATAAATCGTTGTTTTAGATTTGCAATAGTAGGTTTAAACTTTAATATATTCAATGGATTAGATTGACAACTAAATTGGCGCAAAAATTTATAAAAAAAACAGCAAATAAGCAAATTAAAAACTAATAAAATAAACTTATCAAAATTATACTCAATACTTACAAAAACAATCAATAAGATGCATTAGTCATTTATAGAATATTTTATAGAAGATAGGGAAAATAATAAAATTTTTATAATGGCACTAATTGTAAAGCGGTTGATTTATACAACAAATGAATTAAAAAAGCTTGTTTTGTATCAAATTATCCAATTTATATCCAATAAATTTAACAATAAATCAATTAGTTATTTGATTGTTATGGGCAGCTGCTGTATGATATAATTACCAAAAAATAAGATTGGGATTATCAATGTCCTTAACGCTGCAAATCGTAGAAAAACTAGCTCCAGACCAAGCATCTTTAACTGCCGCCAAAAAGCTATTATCAAATACTAAATGGCAAAATCAAGGGATGAATCAGGAAACAACCACCGTTTGGGGGGAGTGTTTGGGTTCAGGCTCAAAACCTTATTATGTGGTTGCTGACACAACTGACCATGGTTATAAATGCACTTGCCCATCAAGAAAATTTCCCTGTAAGCACACACTGGCTTTGATGTGGCGTTTTGCTGAAAATCTGGAGCGTTTTACAGAAGAGGCTACGCCAACTTGGGTTAGTGATTGGTTGGGTCGGCGACGTAAAACCTCAAATCAAAATACGCCTGAACCTCAAAACGATAATAAAAATGCAAAATCCATCGCTGAGGCGCAGCTTGATGATGAAGTAAAGGCGCTTGACCCAAAAAAAATAGAAGCCGCCAAAAAACGTGCTGAAAAATTAAAACAAACCACCGATTCTGCGATTAGTGCTGGGCTTTTTGAATTAAAGCAGTGGCTGATAGACCAATTAAGACAGGGAATTGGTGCATTTTTGGATGATATGAACCATCGCTGTCGACATATTGCAGCACGTCTTGTAGATTATAAGGCAACCGTGATTGCATCTCGTTTGGATGATATGCCTGCTTTGATTTTAAGCTACCCCAAAGACGTGCGCGCTAAAGCGGTAATTGCTGAATTTACTAGATTGTATTTATTGTGTCAGGCGTGGCAAAAAAATTCAAACGATGCTGATGTTAGACAGGCAATCAGCCAAGGCGACACAAAAACAAAAATCAGCGAAAACCCAGATGCATTACGCTACCAAGGTTTGTGGCGGGTTATTGGTGAATTTAGCGAAAATAAAAAAGATGGATTGATTAGTCAAGCCACCTATCTGGTGCGTATGAATAAAAAAGGTGAATCAATCAATGCGCCTAATTTTGCCTTGATTTTAGATTATCATCATGCTTCTGTTGGCACGGTATCAACCCCTAGCCAGTTGGGCGACTATTTGAAAGGTCAGCTGTGTTTTTATCCAAGCAAAGCGCCTTTGCGTGCGTTTTTTGAACATTTTCAAACCAAATCAGATAATTTACAACAATTATATTTTGTACAGAATTTGGACAATAAAAATCAACCTTCCCAACCCCAAAGTTTTGATGTATCAGAATTTGAATACGCGGGACAAGATTTATCATTACCTACCTGTTATTTTGAGTTTTTAGCTCATAAACCCTATGCTTATGAAATGCCTTTTATGTTAAAAGGCGGTCTGATTGTCAAACAAAACACCCGTTTTTGGTATCAAAACAATTCCACATATTTGCCATTAGCTAATAAAGACATACCGCTTGGGGTATTGATTGATGTGATTGATTACGCGTTTATTTTGTGGCAGGCCGATAGAGCAAGGCTTTTAAGTGTAGTAAAACAAACAGGGGAAGTAATTTCGTGTCTGATATAAATAATCCAATACTATCCATCAAACAAATTGAACATATTTACGCTAAGTTGATGATGTCCAATGATTTGCAGATACTTGGCGATTTACCCAGCGAATTATCAATTTTAGTTGCAAATGCTGCAAAAGATGACCAAACTTTAATGGCCTTAACTTTGGTGAGTCAATATCATCATTTAATGTATGACGACAAACCAAATGCTGATGAAAAAATCATAAGTAAAGTTGATTTTCCAAAATCTAATTTGCCTTTTGTACCAGTTAATTATTATAAAATTTTAGAAAAAATCATTAACAAGTTAGAATCTTTTTTTTATTTTCCTGAAGCTGAACACGAAGCGTTTATTCGATGGTTTCTTTATTTTTTAGAACAAAAAGGCTATACATTACCAACGAATTTTTGGGAAAAACTTGAAATTAAAGAAAGCGAAAGTTTACTGCACATCAACCAAGGTATTTATACCAAATGGCAACTGTATTTAAAAGGAATGGCGCTAAAAAACACCCAATCAAGCCAAAATTATGATGAACTGACCGCTGAAAATTGGGATGAATGGTATCCATCAGAGCGTTTGCAAATTTTAAGACAAATGCGTCGAAAAAATCCTGAAAAAGCTCGAGCTTTGATTTTAGAGTGTGCACCAAGTATGCCAGCCGATAAACGGCTAAAAGTAATTCAAATTTTCAATATTGGGCTTTGCGATGATGACATTGATGTTTTGCAAAAACTGTCCAAAGCTCGCTCATCATCAGCAACAAAAATGGCGAAGCGGTTATTGATGAGACTTGGTGCAATAAACGAAGACTCAGTGCTTGAAGAGTTCATGCAAGAATTTAAATGGGGTAAAAGAAATCGTTTATTAACATCTACAATTAGCAGAAAGAATTATACAAAACTTAATAATCTCATTCAAAATTTAGAAAATATCAGCATTCATCAATGGGCTAAAAAGCTTGAAATTACCATGAGTGAATTTGTACAAGGTTGGAATTTTGAGAAAAATTACGATTTTACTGAAAGTTTGTTCAAAAATGCAGCTGAAAGTCTAGATTCTGATGACTTAATAATCTTAGCAAAAAATTGGACTCAAGAACTTCGTAAGAACTTTAGTGAAAATTATTGGTATATCATCAAACCTTACCTTCCTAAAGAAGCATTAGAAGACATTGCATACGATGCATTAACGAAAATGGAAAATTTTTTTGATTTATTGCATTTTTTTGATAAAAAAATTCACATTAGCTTTGATGAATTATGTCAATCACCCGCGTTTAAAAAATTAAGTAACTACGGTATACAACATCTGGATTATTGGGAGGTTCGGAAAAATTTTTATGCCTTAGCACTACTGGTTGGTGATGATATTGCCAAACAATGTTTGCAATATCTAAATGAACAAGGCGTAAGCTACCATGAAGACGCTTTGGTGTTGCTGCATTTTAATGCATTATTACCCAATTCTGTCAAAAATTGATTTAAAAAATAAGGAAAAAATCATGACTCAAATCCTTCGTTTGCCTGCTGAAGAAACTTATCGTCACGAAATTGATGCTTTAAAAGCCGAAGATGTGGGCGAAAAACCCACAAATTGGCAGTTATCCCCGCAAGCAGTAGTAAAATATTTAATGGGCGGTAAAACCAAAGATGGTACGGTGATTAGTGAAAAATACGTTGGTAATCGTCGCCTAATTCAAACCGCCGTTGCAACCCTTGCTACCGATAGAGCGCTCTTATTGCTTGGCGTGCCAGGCACTGCCAAATCGTGGGTGTCAGAACATTTGGCGGCTGCAATTTCAGGTAACAGCACCCGAGTAATTCAGTGTACAGCAGGAACCGATGAAAACCAAATTCGTTATGGTTGGAATTACGCTCAACTGCTCGCTAAAGGGCCAAGTAAAGACGCACTTGTTCCAACCCCCTTATTTCGAGCAATGCAGGAGGGTACATTGTGTAGACTTGAAGAATTAACACGTATGGGTTCTGACGTTCAAGATACACTAATTACCGTTTTATCTGAAAAGATGTTGCCCATCAGTGAGTTAAATGATGCTGTTTTTGCCAAACGAGGGTTTAATGTCATTGCTACCGCCAACAACCGTGATAAAGGCGTAAATGAGCTATCATCGGCTTTAAAACGCCGTTTTAATGTTGTGGTATTGCCATTGCCAGATGATATGAAAGAAGAAATTAGCATCGTATCTAAACGCGTGGCAGAAATGGGTCAATCGCTGCATCTTCCTGTGCCTGGTAATGCCGGCGAAGAGATTGAAAAAGTAATTACTATTTTTCGTGAACTACGCGGCGGCGAAACTTTGGATGGTAAAATTGCTTTAAAAACTCCAACGGGCAATTTATCCACGGCAGAAGCGATTTCAGTGATGGTTAATAGCTTGAGCCAATCGCATTGGTTTGATGATGGTAAATTATCAGCTGATACCATTAGTCAAAGTTTGATGGGGGCAATTATCAAAGACCCGGTGCAAGATAAAACGGTATTGGAAGAGTATTTGGAAACTGTACTTAAAAAACGCAAAGGTTATGCTGAATTTTATCATACAATGAATGACTTGTTATAAGGGGCAAGCGTGAAACACATTCATTATTTTGGCATACGTCATCATGGTCCAGGCTCCAGTCAAAGACTGGTGCAAGCATTAGATGCTTTACAGCCAAAACGTGTACTGATAGAAGGCCCTAGCGATTGCAGTGAGCTTTTGCCACTATTGGCTCATCAGCAGATGAAACCACCTGTGGCTCTGGTTTCTTATGCTTCAGATAATCCAGAATGTCATTTTTATTACCCATTTGCGACTTTTTCACCAGAATATCAGGCATGTTTATGGGCGGTAAACCATGGGGCGGAAGTAGCGTTGATTGATGTGCCAATGGCGATTAAGCTTGCCAATCAAATCCAAAAAAATGAAGAAGCCAATGAGTCGCTTACAGAAACGGACGAACCATCCATAAAAAGCGAAGAGCCAGAAAATCAAACACTAAAAATCAGTCAAGATCCGATTGGCGCATTAGCGCAGTTAGCAGGTTATGAGGATGGTGAAAGCTGGTGGAATGATTTGGTAGAGCAGTCTTTGGATGAGGATACGGCAGTTTTTGTGGCGGTTGCTAAGGCGATGAATGCGTTACGTCAATCATTGCATGATGAACAAATGATTGATTCAGAAGATGAAATTCGAGAAGCTTATATGCGTCAAGAAATTCATCGTTTAACCAAAGATGATACCGATGATGTTGTAACGGCGGTTGTTTGTGGGGCGTGGCACATTCCTGCTTTGGATTCAGATTTTGCACTGCTAGACAGCAACCAAAAGCCCATTAAATATAGCTCAAAGCAAGATACCGCCTTAATCAAAACTTTGCCCAAAAAATTAGCAGCATCTAAAATCAAAAGCACTTGGATTCCTTGGACTTCAGCCAGACTTTCCAATCAGCATTATGGGGCTGGCGTACCATCACCAATGTGGTATGAACACCTTTGGCAAAATCGCAACTCTAAACAGCAGGCTCAAGTATCTTGGCTGGCAAAAGTTACCAATGCACTTCGCCAAAAAGGTCATATCGTTTCTACTGCATCTGTGATTGAGGCGGTAAGGTTGGCTCAATCATTAGCCGCAGTTAGAGTGCGTGCTTCAGTGAGTTTTGAGGAGCTTACTGAGGCGGTAGTAGCATGCTTGTGTTTTGGGGAGCGTGTTTTATGGCAAGAATTGGTAGAAGATTTATTATTGGGTCATAAGGTTGGGGTGATTCCTGATGATACACCTTTAGCACCGCTGCTTGAAGACTTACAACGTCAGCAAAAACAAACTAAATTATCACCAGAAGCCTTAGTTAAAGAAATTTCATTGGATTTACGCAGTGAAATTGGGCTTAAAAAATCGCATTTGCTACACCGTTTAAATATTTTGGGTGTACCGTGGGGTGAGCTTTTGGATTTTGGTAACAGTCGTGGCACCTTTCGTGAAAAATGGCAACTTCAATGGCAGCCTGAATTTGCCGTTACGCTGATGGAAAATTTAGTGTATGGCAATACAATTTATGAGGCTTGTCATCAAAAAACCATTCAATCACTAAAACAAATCACCGATTTAGCGGATTTAACAGAAAAAATTCAAACGGCATTGCAGGCGGGTTTGGATAAAGCAGGCGCCAAAGGCATTGAGTATCTAAGTCTAAATGCTGCCCATTCTGATAATGCATTGGCAATGATAAAAAGCATCGCCCCTTTGGTGCATTTACAGCGTTATGGCACAGCAAGAAAAATGGCACTGGATAAAATTGGTGATTTGGTGTTTGAATTGACCATTAAAGCTGCCATTGCGTTGCCTTATGCCATCAAAAATATTAGCAACGATGAAGCAAGTATATATCAGCAACATATCGAATCAGCACACAAAGCACTAAATTTGACAGCAGATGAATCCTTGATTCAAAGATGGTGGCAGGCATTTGATGAAATTATCAACTCATTTGGCACTGGCAGCCAGTATCATTTTACGATACTGGGTCAGATTGTGCGCCTTAGTTATCAAGCTGAGCGTATCGATGCTGAGCAGCTCAATAAAATTTTACAAAAAACCTTATCGCCTGCGATTCAAGCTGAAAATGCTGCTAAATTTTTTGAAGGATTTTTTGCTGAATCGGTGGAATATTTGATTTATGATAAGATGTTATTAAATGCGATTCAGGTATGGATTCTAGGACTACAAGAACAAGAATTTATCGAGTTTTTACCATTATTTCGTCGAGTGTTTAGTGTCTTAGATAGTGGTCAAAGAAAACGTCTGTTAGATACAATTTTTGGACAAAATACCCAAGATAGAATCTTGTTTTATCGTGAAGATTTATCAGCAATTTGGCAAGAGCATGCACAAATACTGACCAATTTATTGCCACAGGATACACCATGACTGATTACAAAGCACAAACCGAGCAGGAAGAAAAATATCGCCGCTGGCAGCTGATTTTGGGAATAACAGATGAGCAAGGTTTAAAAGCACATATGTTATCTGAAAGAGATTTGCGTTTATCTCAAGCGCTGTCAGCGCTATATGATGGTGGTGGAGAAGGTAAAAAAGGACGCGGCGGGTTGGGACGTTCTGCGCCAAAAGTTGCTAAATGGCTTGGTGATATTCGTGAATTTTTTCCAAGTTCGGTGGTGCAAGTCATTCAAAAAGATGCGTTTCATCGTTTGGGTTTAAAGCAAATGCTTTTAGAACCTGAGTTTTTGGCAGCGATGGAAGCTGATGTGCATTTGGTAGCGGATTTGGTAAGTTTGCGTTCTGTGATGCCTGAAAAAACGTTGGATACTGCTCGCGTTGTTATTAAAAGTGTGGTTGATGAATTGATGAAGCGCTTAGAGCAAAAAACCAGTGAGGCAATACGTGGAGCGGTCAATAAATCAAAACGTACTTATCGCCCAAGATTTAATGATATAGATTGGGGGCGAACCATTACTGCAAATTTACGCCACTACCAAAGTGATTATCAAACCGTCATTCCTGAAAAATTAATTGGTTTTATGCGACAACAAAGACGTTTGACGGATTTGGATGAGGTGATTTTATGTGTAGACCAATCAGGCAGTATGGCGTCTTCGGTGGTTTATAGCGCGATTTTTGCAGCAGTAATGGCAAGCATTCCTGCGGTTAAAACTAAATTGGTGTGTTTTGATACGGCAATTTTAGACTTAACCAATGATTTAGCTGACCCTGTTAGCGTATTGTTTGGTGTACAATTAGGTGGTGGTACAGACATCAATCAGGCGGTCGCTTATTGTGCTGAGCGCATTGAGCGTCCAAGTAAAACTCATTTGATTTTGATTACTGATTTGTATGAAGGTGGCGATGAAAAACAATTAATCAGCCGTGTTGCAACCCTTGCTAAGCAAGGGGTAAATGTCATTACACTGTTGGCGTTATCCGATGATGGTAGACCGTCTTATGATGACCAATTGGCAAAAGTATTTGCAGATATGAATTTGCCTGTTTTTGCTTGCACACCAGACCAATTTCCCGATTTGATGGCAACGGCGTTAAAACGAGAAGATATTTTGGCTTGGGCAGCTGACCAAAAAATTAAGGCTGTTCGTAGCGATAATCAGGCAAAACAAACAATTTAATCTTGATTTGCCAAAAGCCTCTTTTTGACTAATGACCCGCCTACTTTTTAGTACGGCGGGTTTTTTAGCGGTTAAAATGATAAACTACCTCAGCAAAACGATGATATCAGCAGCTATGATTGCATAGTAAATACGTCAAAAACTACTCACTGGTTTTGGTCTAATGGATAACCCCAAAATGTCTTTATGCGTAACAAGATTTAGCCGTTTTTGTTTTGCGATGCGCTTATCTGCTGTTTTTGTGATGTTGTTAATTAAGACCCAATGCTTCAACCAATTCTTTATTTGGCGATACTGTATTCATGCTATAAAAATGTAAACTAGGTACGTCTTCAGCAATTAATTTTTCACATAGTTTGATGACTGTTTCAAAGCCAAATTGGCGAATGGATTTAGTGTCATCGCCATAATCGGCAAGCTGTTTGCGAATGTATCTTGGAATGTCTGCCCCTGCGCTATCAGCAAAACGGATTAGGTTACTGGCTTTTGTAATGGGCATGATGCCTGCGATGATGGGAAAGTTTTCTTGATGGATGCCCAATTTAGCAAGCTCATCGCGCAAGAATAGATAGCTGTCTAGGTTATAAAAAAACTGCGTAATGGCTTCATTAGCCCCAGCGTGGTATTTTTCAGCCAAGTTTTTGATATCATCTTTAAAAGATTTTGCCTGTGGGTGCATTTCAGGGTAAGCGGCAACCTTGATGGTAAAGTGTTCACCTGAATGCTCACGAATGTATTTGACTAAATCCAGAGCAAAAGGCAGTTCCCCATAACCCACCTGACCTGATGGTAAATCGCCACGCAAAGCAACAACACGATTAACCCCAAGCGATTTATAGTAGTCCAACAGTTCACCAATTTCTTTTTTGCTGTCACCAATACATGACATGTGTGGCACGATTGGCGTGGTGGATTTTTTACTAAGCGTTTCTACAATTTTTAACGTGCGTTCTCGCGTAGAACCGCCAGCGCCATAAGTTACGCTAAAATATTGGGGGTTTAGACTGTTTAATGTGTCAAACGTTTGTAAAAGTTTATGCTGTCCGTCATCGGTTTTTGTGGGAAAAAATTCAAAGGAAAACAGCGCTTTATCTTTGGGTTTATTGAACACCTTAGGCGTTTGCAATTGATTTTTAAGTCCATTAAGCAGATTTTGTATTTGTTCTATATTGTGTAAAGCAGAATTATTCATAAAAATCCAATATTATCAAAAAGTTATATTATTTTAAAGTGTATTTTCTACATTCATACAGCTATTCGGTTAAGCGGTCGTATGACTTGCTTTTTGATGTTCTTCGGCGCTAAAGGGCGGAGAATCTAGCCACGAACCCATGCCACCAAAAACTTGTGTATGAGTTAAACTTTAGTTAACTTTTGTTTATTGCTGAATGCATTTAAATCGTCCGTTTGCAACTTAGTCAAGTTCGGCACGTGAAAAAATATCTAAAATCAAAGGTTTATCGTCAAGCGCTTTTTTAAAGGCGATGATAAATTCTTGTAAGGCAGGTGCGTCTTCTTTACGAGTGTATGCGCAAAACATACTACTTTCGCTATCAAAATTGATTTTTTCTGCTAGATGAAACTTTTTTTCTGCCAAAAATACCACCGCTAATGACTGCCAATCATAACCGCCACCTTCAAAACCTTCTTCAGCTCGACTGTCAAAGATATCTTGTTGGAATGAACCTACTTCAGTCATGATAACAGAAACACTGTTTTCACCATCAATCCAAGAAAAAGGCGCGATATCAAGCACATTATTCATAAAATAATCCTAATTTACCTATATTTAAATCGCTTCATATATCAAGCCTAAATCGTCAATGAATTAGGCTTGATTTTAGTGTTTGCAATCAGTATTTGTAACTGTCGTTTTTATAAGGACCTTCAATGGCGACATTTAAATAATCAGCTTGCTCTTGGGTCAGTTGAGTAAGCACGCCACCAAAACCGACCACCATGGCTGCCGCAACCTCTTCATCAAGTTTTTTGGGCAAAACTTTAACATAGATGTTTTGAGATTTTTTATCGTTGGGTAAATCTGCAAATTTTTCAGCAAATAAATGCATTTGTGCCAAGACTTGGTTGGCAAAAGAACCGTCCATTACTCGTGATGGATGACCTGTGGCATTGCCTAAATTTACCAGACGACCTTCAGATAATAAAATTAAATAATCTTTGTCATCGTCAGAACGATACACTTGATGAACTTGTGGTTTGACTTCTTCCCAGCGGTATTTGCGTAGGTGATTGGTATCAATTTCAGTATCAAAATGTCCAATATTACAAACCACCGCTCCTGCCTTTAGGTTATCCAACATAACCGCATCACAAACATGGTAATTACCCGTCGTGGTTACCAGTAAATCGGTGTTTTGCAGTAATTGTAGGTTTAAATCTTCTGCTTTACCTGTTTGCACTCCATTTTTATAGGCAGATACCACTTCAAAACCATCCATGCACGCCTGCATCGCACAAATAGGGTCAATTTCAGTAACACGTACAATCATGCCTTCTTGGCGTAAAGATTGAGCAGAACCTTTACCAACATCGCCATAGCCAATAACCAAAGCACGTCTACCAGATAGTAACATGTCTGTAGCGCGTTTAATGGCGTCATTTAAAGAGTGGCGACAACCGTATTTGTTATCATTTTTGGATTTGGTAACAGAGTCATTGACATTAA
>CAKAQU010000029.1 GCA_916720335.1 uncultured Moraxella sp.
TAAGCGCCTATTTGCACTGACTGACATTCATGCTACAGTCACTATTGAACAGCCCCAAAATTGCACTTTAATTCAGCCCTCATAAGAAACATTCGTTATAGAAAAAACCCTTTGCCAATATCGGCAAAGGGAGGTGGAGAAAACATTGAGATAATCAGGCAACTAAAACATCCATGTTTCTTTATATGTTATTTGATTTTTAAGTTTATTTAGTAGTTATCGCCTTACCTTTTAACTGCAAAAACGCTTGTTCGATTTGTAGGCTATGTTCGCGAATTTTTTGCTCCACTTGAGCAAATTGTTCTTTTAATTTTTCATCAGCTTCATGCAAACGATTAGCGAATTCTGTGCGTTTTAATTCTATAGCTTGAGCTTTTAGAGCATGCCATTCTTCTACAGTTTTTGTAAAGGCGTCGTATTCAGCGCTAATACGTTCTTTAAAGGCTTGCAAATGGTCATCTAAAGATTTTTCGCCTTTTACAATACGTTCTTGCGCTTGTTTGAACTGCATAATGACTTCAGCGTGTTTGATGGTCAAATCATCAACTCGTTTTAAATCCTTGGCAAGCCCAATTTTTGATAATAGCGCAATCAACCACTTAGTTGGGTCATATTGCCACCATTTCACACCATTACGATAATCGTATTGGAAATAATGGTGATAATTGTGATAGCCCTCACCCCAAGTAAACAGTGCTAAAATAGCGTTATCGCGAGCGGTATTCGTATCTGTGTATGGGCGTGAGCCAAACATATGGCAAAGCGAGTTGATAAAGAATGTACAATGATGAGTTAGAACCATACGAAGCAGTCCAACGATTAAAAATGCACCCAAAACATCATTAATCAGTAAACCCACAGCACCAACAACAACAACATTGGTTAAAATGACCCAAAAGCCATAGTATTTATGTTGTAAAGTTAAAATTTTATCTTTTTTTAGGTCAGGGATGTTTTTATAGTCATATTGCCCACTTGGATATTTATGCAGCATCCAGTCCATATGACTAAACCAAAAACCACGGCGAGCTGAGTATGGGTCTTCAAACTCATCATCCACATGGCGATGATGGCTGCGATGCCCAGAACACCAATCAAATGCTGAACTTTGTACTGCTAGAGTTGCTCCCAATAGTAAAAAATACTTAACAATTGGGTGAGTATCATAGGCTTTATGCGCCCACAAGCGGTGATAACCTGCAGTAATTGACAGCCCCGTCCATGCCATAAAAAACGAAAACGCAATCCACAAAGCAGGTGTGGTGTCATGCGTCCATAAATACCAAGGCACTAATATCAAGGCAAGAAGTGGGGTGGATAATAATACAATTGCTGGAATCCAGTTTACAGGTGGATTTTCGTAGTCTTTTGGATTATGAGAAACGGTCATACAAAATATTCTCGTTTACAAGTTTAAAGCATTGTAGCACAAAAATATAAAAAAGTGAACGTTTATTCACGAAATTTCAAGGGATTTTACAATTTTCCCCAATCAATTGTAACAAGATTTTTCAAACCGTTGAAACGTCGTTATTATCATTTAAACGAATCGTTTTAACCCGTTTTTGCAACATCCTACCTTGTAAAACACACTGGACAATTTCCAACTCTTTTTGATTTTCAAACCCCACAAAAACCCATTTTCTGCCCAAATCCTCAATATTTAATGAGTCATCACAAATGCTGATTTGGGCATCTTGGGTCAGTTTAATGGTTTGATTTTGTAGGGCAATCTGGCTATTTTTAATAACAACTGTACCTGTGGTAATCACAACTTGTTTGGATAATTTATGTTTATAAATATTAAACCCAAAAATCAAACATGCCAAGCCAAAAAAGGCTAACAGTGTTGTCTGTATAGGAGAAGTCATTGCAATAATTGCCACCAAAATTGCACAAACAACCAACACTGACGAAAACAAAAACAGTGGGTTTTTGTCTTTGCCATACAAGGTAATTTGCACGCCATCCTCCAGCACTTTTAACATGGTAAATCCAAGGCTTGTTTTTGAGCATAAATCAACTGTGTAATGCCTTCTTTAGCAAGGGCGAGCATGGCTTGATTTTCCTCCCATGTAAATGGCGCTCCTTCAGCTGTACCTTGAATTTCAATAAAACCGCCCTTTTCGGTCATTACCACATTCAAATCTGTATCACAATTTGAATCTTCTTTATAATCCAAATCCAAATACGCTTGACCCGATTGAATGCCGACAGATACCGCTGCCACCAGTCCCATCAAAGGGTCGCTATTTAATTTTCCCATGCGCTTCATGGTGTTTAATGCATCAACTAACGCCACCGCTGCCCCTGTGATGCTAGCAGTGCGTGTACCGCCATCAGCCTGAATGACATCGCAATCTACATAAATCGTATTTTCGCCCAATTTGGATAAATCCAACATCGCCCTGAGTGAACGTCCAATCAATCTTTGGATTTCTTGGGTGCGTCCTGACTGTTTACCCTTAACGGCTTCTCTTTGAGTACGTACGCCTGTTGCTCGTGGAAGCATTCCATATTCGGCAGTAAGCCAACCTTGACCCTGACCTTTTAACCAACGTGGTACGCCAGCTTCAATACTTACATTACAAAGCACTTTGGTATCCCCAAAACACACCAATACTGAGCCTTTGGCATGTTTGGTATAGTGACGACTAAAAGTGATGGGGCGTAATTGATTTAATGGGCGGTTATTGTGTCGCATAATAAAGCTCGATTGATGATAGTTTTTACCATTGTACTTTTGAAACATCATTTTAGCAATTTAAAAACCCACTTTTTTAAGTGGGTTCTTATCATTATTTGGCTTTAGCAGCTTCTAAAGCTCGTAGCTCTTTGCGTAAAATCTTACCCACATTAGATTTTGGCAATTCTCTTACAAATTCAATACGTTTTGGGCGTTTATAACCTGTTAGATTTTCTTTTGCCCAAGCTCTGATTTCTGCTTCGCTTAAACTTTCATCCTTACGTACAACAAAGACTTTTACCGCTTCGCCACTATGGGCATCAGGTATACCTATCACGCCACATTCCAATACTTTTGGATGTTTACTAATCACCTCTTCTACTTGGTTAGGATACACATTAAATCCAGAAACCAAAATCATATCTTTTTTACGGTCAACGATTTTAAAGAAGCCACGTTCATCCATCACACCAATATCACCTGTGCGAAAATAACCATCTTTAGTCATGGTTTTTTCGGTTTCATCAGGACGATTCCAATAACCTGCCATCACTTGTGGTCCTTTGGCACAAATCTCACCCAATTCACCTTGCATCACAGGATTGTCATTATCATCTAACAAAATAATATCGGTTAAAGGCAAAGGAATGCCAATTTTACCCGTATGTTCACCGGGTGGATTTAGCACCAAAACAGGCGAGGTTTCAGATAAACCATAACCTTCTACGATATAATTGCCAGTTAATTTTTCCCACGCATTAGCGGTATTAGGCAACACCGCCATGCCGCCGCCTAACGATAAACGTAAATTACTGTGGTCTAATTTTTTAAAGCCTTCATGATGGGCTAAAGCATTAAATAGCGTATTAACCGCAGGGAAAAACACAGGTTTATATTTAGCAAATTCTTTAGTCAAAGCATCAAAATCGCGAGCATTGGTAATTAAAAGCATACTAAATCCTGCTTTCATACCCAAAAGCGCACACGCAGCAAATGAAAAAATATGATACAGTGGCAATGCAACCGCGATGTATTTTCCAGTTAAATCTTTATCTTTTGGAAAAACATGATAAAAAAACGGCAAAAATTGTTCAGTGTTGATAATCAGATTTTGATGGGTTAGTATTGCGCCTTTTGCCACACCAGTTGTTCCACCAGTATATTGCAAAACTGCAACATCACTTAATGTCATCTGAGGACGTTGGTAACTGCTAGCTGGGCTATGATTTAAAGCGTCTTTAAAAGTGATGTGGTTGGGAATATTCCAAGTTGGCACCATTTTTTTAATATAACGCACCACAATATTCACCAAAAGGCCTTTTAAACCCATCATGTCGCCAATACTAGCAATCACAATATGTTTAACCTGCCCTTTGTTTTGTACCTTTTCAAAAGTGTGAGCAAAGTTTTCCACAATAAACAAAGCTTTGGCTTCACTGTCTAACAGCTGATGTTCAAGTTCATAGGCGGTATATAAAGGATTGACATTTACTAAAACCATGCCCGCACGAAGCACGCCAAGCATAGCAATTGGATACTGTAAAATATTTGGCATCATCAGTGCTACTTTGTCGCCTTTTTGCAATCCGATTGACTGCAAATAAGCGGCGATTTGGCGACTGTAGGTATCCAGTTCAGCATAGGTAATGGATGCCCCCATGCAAGTAAACGCAATTTTATTTTTATGTTTGGCGAAATTTTGTTCAAAGCAGTCCAATAAAGATTCTACGCCATCAGGCAAAGCAGCAAATTCTTGAATACCATAATCTGCATAAGTCTTATGCCAAGGACGTGAAGCTGGAACAATAAAATCTTGCATGGAAATTTTCCTATTTTGGAATAAACAATCGTTTATTAAATCAAGCTATTTTATTAAAAAATAACCATAAATTGTATTCAAAGGTAGCTATTATAAAACAAATGTTCTGCAAAACCAATCTACAAAACTACAAACACAAGTTGTATTGACAAATCATTTACAAACATCAAAGATTTATTGCTCATTTATTGCCAAAAGCTCACTGATGCAAGTTACCAGCTGTTTAGCAATTTCAAGCTTTGGGGCTTTGGTTAAGTTTTTAGCTTCTTTGTGATATTTTTCAGCAAAAAATACACTCATTGCATTATCATCACTACCAAAACCAATTTGTTTATCCGATACATCATTGCATGCTATCATATCTAGATTTTTAGCGATTAACTTGGCTTTAGCGTAATTTTGCGTGTCTTGGGTTTCAGCAGCAAAACCAACCGCTAGAGTTTTTGGGTGCGTTTGAGCAATATGGGCTAAAATATCTGGGTTTTTAATCAGCTCCAAAGTCAAACCTGCCACATCTTGGGTTTTTTTAAGTTTGTGAGGGGCGATGGTTGCCATTTTATAATCGGCAACGGCAGCACTGGCAATAAAAATATCCACCTTTTGAGCGTCAAAAATTTTTTGGCAGCAACTAAGCATTTCATCAGCACTACCAACAATCATTCGCTGAATGCCTATTGGTGTTGGCAAATTGACTTTTTTGCCACACACTAAAATAACATTTGCTCCTGCATTTTGACACGCTTTGGCAACTGCAAAACCCATTTTTCCTGATGAATAATTAGACAAAAAACGAATAGGGTCAATAGGCTCTAAGGTTGCACCTGCGGTAATTACTACTGTTTTTCCCGTTAAAGTTTGTGGCGTAGATTTTTTAGCAAGTTTTTGTTCAATATATTCACACAAATATTCAGGCTCTGGCAAACGTCCAGCGCCTACATCACCACACGCCTGCTCGCCACTATCTGGATTTATCACATCAAAACCAAACTCAATGAGTTTTTTTAGATTATATTGAGTGATGCTGTTTGCCCACATTGCTTGATTCATTGCAGGCGCTACAATAATTGGAGCAGTTGTCGCAAGGCATACCGTTGTTAAAAGGTTATCCGCTATTCCATTAGCCAATTTAGCAAGCGTATTGGCAGATAGCGGAGCAATCACTACCAAATCTGCCCACTTTGCCAGCTCAATATGCCCCATGCCAAGCTCTGCTGATTCATCTAAAAGCTCAGTATGTACCTGATGGGTGCTCAAAGCCTGCATGGTTAAAGGAGTGATAAACTCACAAGCCGCTTTGGTCATCATCACTCGTACATCTGCTCCATTTTTTATCAAAAGTCGTACCAAAAATGCAATTTTATAACATGCAATTCCGCCCGTTATACCAATCAAAATTTTGGCTTTGGGCAAAGGTTGAATGGTTGATAAATCATGATGATTATCTGTTGTCATTATATAATTCCACATTCAATTGAAAAAATAAGCGCCCTATTATACTGTAAAGTTTTGTCATAAAATTGGCTTTAACGATTTTTTTACCAAATAAATCATAAAAAGCCTTTAGGGTTATTAGTTTTTGTGATATATTTTTAAAGTAACTAATGAACCCATTAACCAAAAAGGAGATATCATGTCTATTGCTCGTATCAAAGCCTTTTTTGAGTTGGAGGCTGCAGGTGGCATTGTTCTTGCCCTTGCAGCCGTACTTGCTATGATAGTTGCCAATTCACCACTGCACGATTTATACCACGCATTTATTCATGCTCCTGTTTCAGTGCAAATCGGTCAGTTTAGTATTGATAAAGATGCTCACCACTGGATTAATGATGGTCTTATGGCAATATTTTTCTTTTTGGTGGGACTGGAGTTAAAACGTGAAACTCTAATTGGTGAATTATCAGACATCAAACAAATTATTTTACCTGCTTTATGTGCTATTGGCGGCATGATTACTCCAGCGTTAGCTTACACTGTTTTTAATCATCACGACCCTAATTTGATGAAAGGTTGGGCAATTCCCACCGCCACTGATATCGCTTTTGCCATTGGCGTTTTAAGTCTTTTAGGTAATAAAGTTCCCAACTCTTTAAAAGTATTTTTGGTATCCATTGCTATTTTTGACGATTTGGGTGCCATTATTATCATTGCACTATTTTATACTTCAGAATTATCTTGGGTGTCTTTAGGGATTGCAGCCGTTTGTTTGCCACTTTTATTTTTATTAAATCGCATGAATACTGTACGACTAACTCCTTATTTATTAATTGGGTTGATTTTATGGGCGGCGATGTTAAAGTCAGGTGTTCATGCAACACTTGCAGGCGTGTTATTGGCGTTTTTTATCCCACTAAAAAACACCAAAGACCCTGAACATTCACCACTAGAAGAACTTGAACACGACCTTCATAATACCGTTGCTTTTGGTATTTTGCCATTATTTGCGTTTGCCAATGCGGGTATTTCTTTGGCTGGAGCCAGTTTAGACAGTTTATTTCATAGTGTACCTTTGGGAATTGGGGTTGGGCTTTTAATTGGTAAGCAGTTGGGAGTGATGATTCCACTGCTTATTTTTATCAAATTAAAACTTGCCAGTTTGCCCAAAGGTACAACCATGATGCAAGTTTATGGCGTATCTTTATTATGTGGCATTGGCTTTACCATGTCATTATTTGTAAGTGGATTAGCCTTTGGTAGTGATAGAGATGGTTTTGACCCTCGATTAGGCATTATTTTGGGGTCGCTTATTTCTGGCATTTTGGGCTATTTGGTTTTACGCGCTAACATCAAAGATGCTTGCCACCCAACATTTACCAAAAGTGAAGAGGCAGGCTATTTGAGCAATCATTAATGTTTTTAAAATGACCAATTAACCCATTTATTTTTTATGTTCTTTTTTTATACAAAAATTGACCTTTATGGTCATTTTTTGTTTTAATTTAATTTATTTTTATGAAAGATTTTATTCAAACGTATTTAAAATATACAGTATTAATTGGAACTTTGTCATTAAGCCATTACACCATGGCAAATTCTCAAATTCTTGAAAATCAAAATGTAACAGTCAAAACACTGCAGCCTAATGAAGATATTATATCTTTACATCATAATGCACCATTGACAACCAAGATTGGTTTGGCAAAAAACCGTGAGCTAGCATCCACAATTGAAGAAAAAACCAATCACAACAACCTTAATAATGATATTGATACACAAACTTTTATTAAAAATAAAATTATTGATTTGCTGGAAAAATCATTAAAAAACACACAAGAACAATCATCAAAAGATGCAGACAGCAAAGATTTGGATGAAAAACTTAACAATGATGATTTTGGTGAATGCCATCCCCAAGCCTATCAGGTTGGTATTAAGCATTTTAAATATGCTGAAACCAAAAAAGAAGATTTGGTTTGGAGCGGTTATGGCGTAAAAAATCATCGTAAATATCTTATTCATAAACAAGCCAAACCTGCTTTGGATGAAATGATAAAAGCTGCAAAAAAAGATGGGGTTACTTTAAAACCCAATTCTATTTTTAGAAGTGTCAATCGCCAAAAACAAATTATTGAACACAAACTAAAAACCCAAAAACCTTATGATGTTTATCATATTTCATCACCTGCTGGATATTCTGAACATCACACAGGGTTAGCAGTTGATTTCAACTCAATTGACAGCACTTTTGACCGTTCTTCTGCTTACCGCTGGCTTCTTAAAAATGCTGAAAAATTTGGCTTTGAACAGACATTTACTCAAGATTATTCAGAATGGAGTGGCGTATCCGAAGAATCTTGGCATTGGCGATATATTGGCAAAAACGGTGAATTTGCATATATTTTTCAAGCCAGCATCAATCGCCAATGCTAAAAGATTTAGTATGTAAGTTGTGTTAATTTATACATCTAGATATTGCTGTGCTTCTTGTAAATTCACTGTAACTAACTGAGAAATGCCCGCTTGTGGCATAGTAACGCCTTTGAGTTCATCAGCTGCTTGCATGGCAAGTTTATTGTGACTGATAAAAATAAATTGCACATCAGCAGATAATTCATGAATCAAACTGGTAAAACGTCCAACGTTGGCGTCATCAAGTGGCGCGTCTACCTCATCTAACAAGCAAAAAGGGGCGGGATGCTGCTTAAAAATCGCAAAAACTAAACTAAGTGCCGTCAAGGTTTTTTCACCGCCTGATAATACAGCAAGGCGAGAGTTTTTCTTGCCCTTAGGCTGTGCCATCAGCACAAGTCCTGCTCGCCATTTGTCGGTTTTGGATAATGTTTCATCATCCAATAACGCCAAACTTGCCTGACCGCCTTCAAATATTTTAACAAACAGTTCATTTAGCCGCTGATTCACAGCATCCAACATTTGTAAAAATAGCGTTTTAGTTTTTTTATCAATGGTTAAAATAGCTTCTTTTAGGGTTATCATACTTTGATGCACATCATCAATTTGCTGCTGCATGGGCAAAATTTGCTCATCAAGCTCTTGCAGTTGTGTCAAAGCTGTTAAATTAACCGCGCCTAACTGGGTAATTTTTTGCTTTAATGCATCAATTTTTTTATCCAATTCATTAAAATTAGGAGGAATTTTTGCAAAATCAGCCAATTGTACATTTAAATCAAACTGAGCATTTTTTTGTCGCATTTGTTCTGATAAATCCGTTAAACGGCTGGTAGTTACAGCAATTTGAGTATTAATATCTGTATAATTTTGACATACTTTAGTAAAAAGCTCTTGATGATTTTTTAGATGCATCTCTTCATCAGAGGTCTGATTTTCCAGTTCAAGAAGCTGTTTATCAATATCATCAGTACGCTGTTTTAATGCTTCCACCATAACCACAGTTTCATCAAGCCGCTCTTTGACTTTGGGTAAATCCGTTTGATTTTTTTCTTGCTCTTTTGTCAGAACCTGAAGTTCGTTTTCATCTTCTTTGGCTGATTTTTGGGCAAACAAAATCAAATGTTCAGCATGTATTTTTTGTTGTTGCCAGCTTTGCTGATTTAGTTTGAGTTGATTAATTTCGGCGTTAATTTGTTTAATTTTATCTGTCAAATCGCCATCAATTTTATTAAAATCTTTTAACTCATATTGAGCTTGCTGAAGCTTGGGATTTAAAACATCCCATTGCTCTTGGATGGTCAAAAGCTCACCTGCCAACTCGCTCAATTCTTTATCTAATTCTTGTTTTTCATCCTCTAATACAGCGTTATTTTTAACAAAATTTTCTTCATGGAGCATTTTTTGCTGCATTTTTAGGGTTAAATGAGTAATTTTTTCCTTGACGAGATGCAGCTCTTTGGTTGTACTAGCAACCGTCTGTTCATGAGTTTTTTGTTGCTGCTCCAAAACATGCAGTTTATCTACAATTTCAATAAACGCTGATTTTTTATCCATTAATTTATTTTGTAAACCATCAAGACAATTTTGTATTTGCTCTAAACGCTGACGGTGATGAATTTGTTTGGATAAAAACTCATCATTAATAACTTGAAAGTGACTGACATGCAGAATTCCAAATACGCCAATAAGCCAGCCTGTTGGTGTAAAAATCATCATACCTTGTTGAAAATGATGCTGATACATTTGAGCAATATCTTGCAAATTGACATCGTGGTTTTTCAACAAAAAAACATAATGAAATAAATCCAATTGTGGTGCTTGTATCAGTTCATCTAAAGCAACTAGCCCGTTTGTATCATGCCAATTTTTCTTCACACTCAATTGCTTTTTAAATAAAAATGATGTTGGATGACTATTATTGAAAGTAAGATGTACGCCGTTTTTATCCAGCATTGTCATCAAATCATCACAAATTGCCGAATCAAGCCAAATTTGCAAAAATTTATCCAAAATATCGGCGTATTGCTCGCCTTTTTTGGTTAAAACGATGCTCTGTTTCAATGTTGTCCAAACTGGTTCTTTAGAAGTTGCAACATTTACTTTCTGAACGTGAGTTTTTTGGTCGTTTATCCACTGATTGATTGCAATTTGCTCACTTTGTAATGAAATTTGCTGCTTTTCAAGTTCATAAATTTCTTGCTGTAACTGAACATGTCGCTGTTTTGTTTGCTGCAATCGTTCTTTGTCAGTTTCTGTTCTTGTTAGTGTTTCAAGCTCTTTTTGTAGTCCAATTTGTGAATTCTTTAATAAATTCAGTTCATCAGCATCAAAATCGGCGTATTTTTTAACGTGATTTTGCTGTTCGCGCTGTAAGTTTTGATATTTTTTTGACCATTTATCCAGTCTAATATTGGTTTGTTTTTGAGTGTTCTGAGCAATATTTTTGGCATTTTGTAAAATCTGTTTTTCATTAAACAATTGATTTAGATGGTTTTTTGCTTTTTGATAGCCAATTTTATGGTCATCAAATTGTTTTTGGGCATCCTGCAATTTTTCAATCAACTTTTGAAGTTTTGGCGTTAGTGCAACCAAATCTTGCTCATAAACCTGTTGCGCATTCAGCTGTTTTGTAATTTGCACTAGAGTGCTTTCTTGTCGCTGCTTTAATTGCGTGATTCTTAGCTGGTTTTTCTTGATGGTTTGAATAAGTTCTTGATATTGATGACCGAGAGTTTGGGCGGATAAACTCACATCATGATATGCATCTTTGGTTTTATCTTTTTGAGCTAAAAGCTGGTTTATTTGCGATGTATTCTCATCAATTTGCTGCTTTGATTGTAAAATCTTAGCTTGGCAATCGTTTACGGTGTTTTGAGTGATTACCTGAAGCTGTTTTTTTTCTTCCACCAATTGCCAAGTTTCAAAAATCTTTTTTAATCCTTCTTGCCAAAGCAGTTTATCTAATTTTTGACTCAATTCTTGATAAGTTTTGGCTGATTTGGCTTGCTGCTGTAGTACAGATTGCTGTTTTTTTAATTCACCTTGCAAATCTTGTAATCTATCTAAATTTTGACTAGCCTGCAACAATTGTTTTTGAGTTTCTTCTCGACGTGCTTGGTAACGCGAGACGCCCGCAGCTTCTTCAATAAATGCTCGAAGCTCCTCAGGCGTACTGTCCACAATTCGCCCTATCATGCCCTGCTCAATCACTGCATAACTTTTAGAACCAAGCCCCGTCCCTAAAAATACATCGATTACATCGCGACGGCGTACTTTTTCTCCATTGATAAAATAATCGGATTTACCCTCTTTGGTGATTTGTCGTCTTAAAGTCAATTCATGATATAAATTTAAAGCATGGCAAATTCCTGCCTTTTCATCCTGAGTATGTTCAAAAGTCAAATCAACACTCGCCAACGATTTACCACTGCGTCCGTCAGCGCCCGAAAAAATTACATCGCTCATTGCTGTGCCGCGAAGTTGTTTTGCTGATGTTTCTCCTAAAACCCAACGAACCGCATCAATGATATTAGACTTACCGCAGCCATTTGGTCCAACAATGGCGGTAATGTTGTGTTTAAACGTAAATGTTGTTGGGTTGGCAAACGATTTAAACCCTGCCAATTTTAAAGACTTTAGGCGCATGATAAAGCAAATATTGATAAAAATTACACAAATTATAACATTGATTGGATTTTAAAAAGCAAAAAATAAGTCTTTGCCAGATGGCAAAGACTTATATGATTTGGCGTCAGACGAGTATTTATTCTGCGTCTTTTTTCGCACCCAACTTCTCACGGATACGAGCTGATTTGCCAGAACGCTCACGCAGATAGTAAAGTTTGGCGCGACGTACATCACCACGACGTTTCACGCTGATGCTGTCAATGATAGGTGAATGAAGTTGGAAAGCACGTTCAACACCAACACCACTTGAAATCTTACGCACGGTGAAGGATGAGTTTAAACCACGATTACGTTTAGCAATCACAACGCCTTCAAAAGCCTGTAAACGCTCACGGTCGCCTTCACGAACTTTTACTTGCACCACAACGGTATCACCTGGGGCAAAAGATGGATGTTGTTTTAATTGGGCATTTTCAACCAATTGAACTAAAGGATGTTTATTACTCACAAAATATCTCCAATAAATGACATAGGCTATCTACCTTTTTAAAGTGGTTAAAAGGTCGCATATCATCATACAATTAACAGGATAAACCTGCTATCTAAACCACTTAGATAAAGGGTTATATTTTAATTACAAACCTAAAAAAATACAAGTGATTTTATAAGTCTTTTAACCATTTTAATTGTTCTTTAGTTGGACTAAATTTTTCCCATAAATCAGGGCGTTTGGCTTGAGTATGTTTAACTTGCTGCAAAAATCGCCATTTGGCAATATTTTTATGATGACCAGACAACAAAACATCAGGGACATTTTGACCATCAAAACTAAGCGGCTTGGTAAAATGTGGGCAATCCAAAAGTCCATCTACAAAACTATCTTCAATGGTGGACTTTTGATTCATCACATCAGGTAAACGGCGTATTAGACTATCCATCAGCACCATTGCGGGTAGCTCACCGCCAGTCAAAACATAATCACCAATGGAAATTTCCATATCCACATAGCAGTCAAGAATTCTTTGGTCTATTCCTTCATAACGTCCACACAATAAAATTGCCCCATCAAATTTATTTGCCATATCCACAACCAAGGATTCAGATAAGGTTTTTCCTTGTGGTGATAGATAAATAACAGGGCAAACCACTTTAGCTAAATCTTTTTGCTGAGCCAAAAAATAATCATTAGCGAGTGATTTGGCGGTCAAAATGGCTTTTTTTAGCGGTTCTGCCATCATTACCATGCCCGGACCGCCTCCAAAAGGACGTTCATCAATACGCCGATAATTATCCGTTGTAAAATCTCTAGGATTAATAAGATGTATGACTGCATGATTATTGTGAATAGCTTTGGCAGTAATTCCAAAATCTGTTACTGCAGAAAACATCTGTGGCATGATGCTAATAACCACAAAAAACATAAACACCCTATTATTTATCAACAATTAATAATCTTTTTCCCACACAACCAGTATCTTAGCAGCTTCCAAATCCACATTCAACACAGTATCTGTATGCCAAGGAATTAGGCGTTTCTCATTATCAATACTATCTTTTGTAGGCTTTACATCCATAATCTCATGCGCCCCTGTTTCAAACATTACATCAATCACGCCCAAATTTTCACCTTGCTGATTGATGACTGTTAAGCCTTCCAAATCTGACCAATAATATTCATCTTCTGCCAAGGCAGGTAAACTTGTTTTATCTACCCAAATACTGACGCCATTCATCGTTTCAGCGATATTTCTATCAGCAATTTCTTTAAAACTTGCAACCAGTCCTGAGCCTTGCTGACGCCAATTGGTTACAGTTAAAGGTTTAAACCCAGTGGCAGTTTTCATTTGCCAATTTTTTAAGGCAAAAATATCAGTGTGATTATCCATATGGCTAAACACCCAAAGCCAACCTTTGATTCCATAAGGTTTTTTTAAAGTGGCAATTTGAATTAAATTTTGTTCTTTAGATTGTGATAATGGTTTATTCATAACTATCATTTGTCATTAAAATCTCAATAAAAAAATCGGCTTGTGAAACCCACAAACCGACTTTTATCATCAAAAACTTAGGCGTTTTGTGATTTAACCAAATCTGCAACGCGCTCAGACGGTTGTGCGCCTTTTGCAATCCAAGCAGCATAAGCATCTAAATCAATGCGGAACTTAACTTCTTGACCACGTGCCAATGGATTGAAAAAACCGATTTTTTCGATATGGCGACCATCACGGGCAGCACGTTTGTCAGCAACAACAACTTGATAAAAAGGACGTTTTTTTGAACCACCGCGGGCTAAACGAATAACAACCATTTTTTAACTCTCTTTTTTGTAAAAATCTAAAATAAAGTGCAAGAGTATCAGGGCGGATGCCCTACATTGATGCTGGTTGCCGAATTTGAGGATGAGCCGATGGCAAAACCAGAACTAAAGTGCCAATTATAACAAAAAATTTTAGTAAAGTAAAATGAGTTTAATGGGTTATTAACATCAAATCCAAACAATCCATCAATACACTATCTTATTAAGTATAAACACTACGGTGCATTTTTCTTAATTATGCTACAATAACCTCACTTTTTTGGGGTTGGGTTTATGAAAAAATTACTTCATTTTTGGCTATTAAAATTTCGTTACAGTTTAAACTCCAACACATGGCACACCGTTGTCATGATTATTTTTATTGTATTTGTTAGCGTTGGTCTTTCCGTTTGGCTCTTTTGGCGAAGTTTATATTTACCCGAAATTAAAACCCACGCTCACTATTTGGCCAGCGAATTGGAAATTTTTGACAAAGCCAATACCAAATTTTCCAACGACCCAAAAACTTTACAATGGATTCATCAGCACAGTCATATGGAAATCATTAAAAATAAAGATGAATTTCCAGAGGTTAGTGATAAAGTCATTGCTGGGTTTTTTACTAAAATTTTTGCCAGGGAGCTTACCAATCAAGTTGGCAGCAATGTGCAAGTGTATTTTAAATTCAAACCCACTCCCCATCTTTGGATACAAGACCAGCGATATCCAGATGTTTGGTTTCGCGAACCTATGCGGCATTATTCGCAATACAGTACAGGAGTATTGGCAGGATTTTTAGTTGGACTGCCAATTTTAACCATCTTAACAATTTTGATTATTGTTCGCCGACTAAATCGCCCTTTAAAACGCCTTGAGCGCACTGCAACTGATTACATCAATCTAGGTCATGCCACAACCTTACCTACCAATAAAGGCTCTAACGAGATTCGCAAAGTGAACACCGCCTTTAATCGGCTATTTACTACACTCAGTCAAGCCCATAAAGAACGCACCATTATGCTTGCTGGTATTTCGCATGACCTGCGCACACCTTTGACACGAATGCGTTTAACGGCTGAAATGCTACCTGATGAATTTTTTCGTGAAGGGCTAGTTTATGACATTGAGGATATGGATGCAATTTTAGAACAGTTTATTTCTTTTATGAAAGATGGCTCTGATGAAGCAGTTCGACTAACTAACCTAGAAAGCATTTTTCATGAAATTATGGTGCAATTTGGGGATACACATTTTATTTATCACAATGAAGTTATTCAAGATGTCGCTGTCAGACCGTTATCCATTAAACGCCTGATTGTTAATCTTGTTAATAATGCCCTACGTTATGGCAGCCAGCCAATTCATTTAAATGCGCGCATCTTACCTGCTGACGAAACATCAAACCCCGATGAAGCTTCATTTCCAACACTGCTTTTAGGAGTGCGTGATGAAGGTAACGGTGTTGCTGATAGTGAGCTTGAGCGCATCATGCAACCATTTGAGCGCGGAGAGATGGCACGAACCACTCAAGGTAGCGGTCTTGGACTGGCGATTGTTGAGCGAATTTCTCGCCTGCACCAAGGGGAAGTGTCCGTAAAAAACCACCCTGATGGTGGTTTACAAATTTGGATTAAAATCCCTCTAAAATCACAAAATATTAA
>CAKAQU010000030.1 GCA_916720335.1 uncultured Moraxella sp.
ATGACCGCTCGTTTTGGGGCAGGATGACCTTCTACAGTTAAGTTAGGGTCTTTTTTGTCTAAAAAATCCGCCAAAGAATGATAAGTCATCCAATCGGTTGCGCGTTGCTCTTTGATGCTTGTTTGGTCAATATCCACGCATGTTATCTCATAAAATCCTGTCTTTTTTAGCCAGATTTTAAGTGCTGATACAGATGGCAAAAAATAAACATTATTCATTTGAGCGTAGCGATTTTGTGGCACAAGCACAGTATTATCATCACCATCCACCACCAAAGTCTCAAGAACCAAAGTTCCGCCTTTTTTTAACTGGTTTTTTAGCTGTTCTAAATGCTCAAAAGGCGACATTCGGTGATACAAAACCCCCATACTAAACACAGTATCAAAAAATTCTGATGTAGGAAGCTGCTCAAGTGCTACTGGTAAAAAATGGATATTTTGTTCACCAGAGAAATGTTTGATTGCCATAAATTGATGATAGAATAAGCAGGACGGGTCAATAACTACCACCGATTTTGCGCCCGCACCCATCATGCGAAAACCGTGATAACCCGAACCGCCACCAACGTCCAAAATGCGTTTACCCACCAAATCCAAATGAGCTGATACTCTATTCCACTTAAAATCACTGCGCCATTCAGTATCTATATGTATGTGTTTGTCTATGCCATCACCAATAAAAAAAGGACCCTTTCGCCACGGCATTAGATTTTTTAGTAAGTTTTGAGCTTTTTTAAAATCGCTATCTTGCCAATCGCCTATGATTTCTACCTTGTCTATAAAATTTACTTTAACAGTTTGCAGTCTGGGCAGTTTTTCAACTATAGAGGCATAAAATGGCGCATGCGCATAACGGCTTTTATCTTTAATGGCAAGCAGCCAAGATGGCAATTTTTCAAGCCACAAATTGGCATTTGGTTGATGTTTGGCAAGCTGTAATAAGTATAAATAGACAGCGGTTTCGGCTTGATGGATGGTATTATTTTTCATGGTATCAAATAAATATTGGGAATTAAACACTATTTAAATGCAATCATCGACGTAAAATTTAAAAAACTAAACCATGATAAAACACGTTCAAACCCTGTTTGATGTAATCTTTGATAATGAGTGTCTTTGGTATCAGTAATCAGTACATTTTCTAAAGCGTTTCTTTTGCCACTAATTTCCAACTCACTGTAGCCATTGGCGCGTTTAAAATCATAGTAACGCTCAACTTGCCAAGCATCATCTTCTTCGTTTTGCAAATGTATTTTTTCTGTTAGAATTAAAATACCACCTTTTGCCAGCGATTGATGGCATTTTTGCAACAACTCAAGTCGAGTATCAGGCGGTAAAAATTGCAAGGTTAAATTCAGTACAATCATATCACATTCTTGCAATTGCACTTGATTGATGTCTTGTTCTATGATGGTAATGTGATGATTTGGATAATGTTCTTTTAACAGTGTACGCGCTTTATTGGTCATTGGTTTAGAAATATCCACACCAATCAAATCCAAATCATCAGGACAAAATTCAGCCGCTAAACTAAACAGCACCGCCCCCAAAGACGTTCCCAAATCATAAATTCTGCTTACCTTTTTATCGCCAAGCATTTGACGAAATCCCAAATGGCGACGAGCAAAAATTGGCAACATGGATAAAACCTGACCATAACCGGGAACGCTACGGCGAATCATATCAGGAAAACATGCTACCACTTGTTCATCAAACGAAAAGCGAGCATCTTTATCCAAGGGGGTAGTAAATAAAATATCGGGTTTCATGGTATTTTAACAAAAGGGGCATTTTAACATTTTTTATCTTATTTTGGAAAAAGCCATTTGAAATAATCTTACCAAATTCTTACATAAATGTAGTTTTTCACGTTTTCGCCTTGTAATTATCCAAGAATTTTGTACCATTAGTTTTTAATCTTATAATTTATGTTGATGATGATGAAAAATACCTCCAAATTTCTCAGTTTACTATTGATTAGTCTTTCTACACCTGCTTTAGCGGATGATTTGCCAAATTTATCAAACAGTCATTTCCAATCTTGTTTGACGGAACTAAAAAACTCCGCCGCCTTTAAAGGGGTATCAAGCTCAACGTTTGAACAATATCGCCCAAGTCAGCCCGACCCAACGGTGATTCGTTCACTCAATTATCAGCCAGAATTTAAAAAAGCCGTTTGGGACTATCACGCATCTTTAGTGGATAGTGAGCGTGTCGCTGATGGTCTAAAAGCTAAAGCCGAACAAGCCGAAGTCTTGCGTCGCATTGAAGCTCGTTTTGGCGTAAAACCTGAACACGTTTTAGGCGTTTGGGGGGTTGAATCTAATTTTGGTCAAACTTTAGGCAAAAAAAATCTATTTGATAGCTTAGCAACTTTATCTTGCTTTGACCGTCGCCAATCTTATTTTCGCGGTGAATACGCTGCCGCCTTAAAAATCGTCCAAAACGGCGATATTCGCCCCCAAGATATGACAGGTTCATGGGCGGGTGCTTTTGGTCAAACCCAGTTTATGCCAAGCACTTTTTTACGTTTGGCGGTTGATTTTGATAGCGATGGTCGCAAAGATTTAGTCAACAGCAAAGCAGACGCTTTGGCTAGCACCGCTAACTTTTTAGTCAAAAGCGGTTATAAATCTGGGGAACCTTGGGGTTATGAAGTTAAATTAAATGGCTACAGTGGCGCAAGTGGTCGTACAAACAAAAAAACTATAGATTACTGGCGAAATATGGGCATTACCCTACCCGATGGCAGTCGCCTGCCAAGCAATATGTCTCAAGCTGGACTGCTATTACCAGCAGGCAAACATGGGCCTGCTTTTTTGGTAGGGAAAAATTTTGATACGTTTTATTCTTATAATGCATCCGAAAGCTATGCGCTTGCCATTGCCCATCTATCCACGTTATTAGAAACCAACAGCACCAATACCAATTTTGCTACCCCATGGCCTACAGACGATGCGGGCATTGGGCGACGTGAAACCAAAGAAATTCAGCAAGCGCTTATTAATGCTGGCTATGACATTGGTAATGTCGATGGCATTATTGGTGATGGCACCCGAAAAGCAATTATGGACTATCAGCGCAAAATTGGTGTGCCTGCTGATGGGCGTGCTGGACAAAAATTTTACCGCTTAATCATGGGAAATAAGGCACCAAATAATGGTGCAAACGTACATTTATCTGCAGCGCCAGAAATGCCAAGTACCCAAACCACCACCATCAGCACCACCAAAACCGTTCAGCCTGTTATCAGCATTACTCGGGGGTCTCTTAATCAAAACAGCCCTAATAATTCTGACAATCAACCTGCTGTGTATCGTCGTGTACAAAATGCGGATGGCTCAACGTCGCTAATTAAAAAATAAATCCAATCAACCAAAAATTCCCCCATTCAAAAAATAAATGGGGGATTTTTTTATTAAAAATACTTCATATAATGCAGTCTTACATCGGTTTGATTATCATCATGATTTTTTTGAATGTTTGTGGTGAAACGCAGAGCATTTTTAGCATTAAAATCATACTGCACACCTAAAGCAAGCGACGGCTGAAGATAGCCTGAACGATTATTTGCTTTGTCATAATGATACCAATACGGCAAATCAAACTCCCCAATCACTCGAAGATTATCATTGACATAGCGCACACAGCCCAAATTTGCACCAATGCCAACGCGATAACCTTGATTTAATTTTCCAAACTGCCCGCCTGCTCCTAACAATGTATAACACAAAGTATCCGCCAAATCACCTGAATTGTCAGAAGCTTGTCCAATTGTCCAAGATTTACCCTTTTCTAAACGGGTATTTAAAACCAAATGATGGTCGTTATTTTTGCTGCTGGCATCGGTAACTTGCAATAAATTTAAATGCAGTCCCCAAGCTGGTACAGGTTTATTGTTTTTCTTGGGATTTGGGTTGTTTTTTGCGCTGTTACTTGGATTGTAGCTTTGAGTAGAAAAAATGGTTAATTTATCCAAATGCAGCTTATCCTTATCATTAAAAGTTGCATCAAAACTCATCAATTCAACATCCAAAAATTTACGCACGCCCTTGGGGCTATCCAATAAATCCTGATACGCTGAACGCACTGATACGCCATAAATTGCACCATCATGATTGTTGTTGTGGTCATAACCAATCATTGCTGAAATTCTATGAGTTGGCGCCGCATTTATTGGGTTATTTTGATTGGGCTGTAATTTATAAAAATCAAAATCAGCGCCATTATTTAGCTTAGCCTGTCGTAGTGTGGCATTTGATGGAACAAAAATAGTTTGGCTAATCATGTCATGATTTGCTAAAATTTTAGCAATTTTTGATGGAACCACAATTTTTCCCATATCTTTGGCAATATCTTTATCCTCACGAACAACGTCAATCAAACGCACAATTTCAGTAGCACAATTATCATGAGTAAAAAAATATTTGCGTTTGATGGCTTTAGTTTCCCATAAATGACGGATAATCTGGTCTAACTCATCTTGGCTTAATTTAATTTGATATTGCCAAATATCGCGCTCTCCTTTGACAACATATTCATCCTTTTTTGTTTGGTAATCAAAAAACTCAAGCCCACTATCATATTTACCAAACATGGATTTAACTGCCATCATTGCGCCATTTGAGGTATCATTTGGACGCAAACTGCTGTAATTAATTGCAATGGCATCTTTTTCTTGTTGGCTTGCGATGCTTTTGACGGTATCTAATTTTAAAAAAGCATGAGCAAAAGCCGACCCTAAAGAATTTGGATGTTCTTCTGCAAAAATTAGTGATAACCCACGCCCTGATAAGCTGTCTTTCCAAGCAACAAAATCACTACAGCGGTTTTCATCAAAACCTGATACAATGCCCAGCTTAGCAAGCTGCTTATCCAAAAAATGTGCTCGAGCAACAAAACGACAGACCTGTTTGTCATCGCCTTGTTGTATGGCATTTAACATTGCAATCAATTCGTTTTTTGGGTTTTGTTGTCCATCTTTAGCTAAAAAAAATTGGCTATCCTTGATTTTACTTTGACCGTTGTTTGCCAACAACAATCGTTTCCAAATAATGTGTTGGCTTAAATTTTCAAGCTGGCTATCAGTCAGCCCAAACTGCATCTGACTTTGTGGTAGGATTTGATTTGATTTTGCCAGTTTTAAAATTTCAGGATTTAGCGCCAAACCATGAGCGGTGGGTTGAGCATTTGTCAACATAGGCAAAGACAGCAGCAAAATAGCCAATGGTTTTTTAGCAAATGTGATAACAGTCATCAATCTTCCTTTTTTGGTTGCAACATAAGCCAGCTTTGATAAAATAACAATCTTTTATCAATTTCACCATTTTATCAATACAATACAAACAATATCTACTGACCAATGAAACATTTTACCATCAAAAACGGTCGCTTAGCTGAAGCAACCTACATCGCTTCACCCAATTTTAACCAAAGACCTACAAAAAATAACGCACCAGAAATCAGTGGCATCGTCATTCATAATATCAGCTTACCGCCCAGTCAATTTGGGCAAAATGATAAAAATGGCACACATTATGTGAAGGCTTTTTTTCAAAATCAGCTGAACCCAAACGACCACACTTATTTTAGAACCATCAAAGATTTGCAGGTATCTGCTCATTTATTCATAGAAAGAGATGGCAATATCACTCAATTTGTTAATTTTAATGATAGAGCATGGCACGCTGGTCAATCCAGTTACTTGGGTCGGCAAAATTGCAATGATTTTACCATTGGTATTGAACTTGAAGGGGATGATTATACACCTTTTGAAGAATGCCAGTATCAAACACTAGCTTCAGTAATTGTTGCCATTTATCAAGAATATCCGGCCACTTATCGACACCTAATGGGACATAGCGACATTGCTCCAGCTCGCAAAACTGACCCAGGACAATATTTTGACTGGCAAAAACTGCGTCTATTGATTGATAAACTACTCAAAAACACCAATCCAATGGATTGATTTTTATATCATTTATTGATTTTAAGATTTTTTTAAGAATTTTTTATGGCTAAATCTCGGCTTTTTCGTTCTACTTTTATTGTCAGCGCTATGACTATGCTGTCGCGAATTTTAGGTCTGGTGCGTGATGTGGTATTGATGAGCGTTTTTGGTGCAGGCGGCTTGATGGATGCGTTTTTGGTCGCCTTTAAAATCCCCAATTTTCTGCGTCGTCTATTTGCTGAAGGTGCATTTTCTCAAGCATTTGTGCCTGTGTTATCCCAATATAAAGAAACCAAAAATCTAGCTCAAGTACAAATTTTAATCAGCTGTGTTTCAGGTGTATTAAGTTTAATTTTGCTGATTTTAACAGTTGCAGTGATTGCCATTGCTCCTTGGGTCATACAAGTGTTTGCCCCCGGATTTATTGATGATAACCAAAAATTTGAAGCGGCAACTGAACTTTTACGACTTACCTTTCCATATTTATTTTTCATTTCCATGACGGCATTCTTTGGCAGTATTTTGCAAAGCTATGGTAAATTTGCACCGCCTGCCTTTGCGCCTGTCTTGCTAAACATATCAATGATTGTTGGAGCGCTGATTTTAGCGCCAATGCTGGATAAGCCTATTATGGCTCTAGGCTATGCGGTTGCAGTTTCAGGAATTTTACAGCTGGTGATTCAGCTGCCCGATTTATACCGTCAAAAACTTCTAGTTGCTCCAAAAATTAATTTTCAACACGAAGGGGTAAAACGCATTTTAACATTAATGCTGCCCGCAATTTTTGGGGTTTCGGTTACCCAAATCAATCTATTATTAAATACCATTTTTGCCAGTAAAATGGTCAATGGTTCAGTATCATGGTTATACGCCGCCGAACGTTTGAGTGAACTGCCCTTAGGTTTGATTGGCGTCGCAATCGGCACAGTCATTCTACCAAGTTTATCAGCCAGCTGCGCCAAAGCTGACCATCAAGAATTTACCAAGACGCTTGATTGGGCGGCTCGATTAATTATTCTTATTGGACTGCCTGCCAGTTTTGCAATGTTTGTTTTGTCAGATGTTTTAATGAATGCCTTGTTTGTACGTGGCGAATTTAGCCATACTGATGCCATTAACAGCGGGCTTGCCCTAAAAAGCATGGCGGGCGGTATTTTAGGATTTATGCTAATTAAAATATTTGCACCTGCTTTTTTTGCTCGTCAAGACACTAAAACGCCTGTAAAAATTGGCATTATTGCTGTTTTTGCCAATATGATTTTTAGTGTCATTTTTATTGGTGTTTTTTATTTGGCAAATTTACCTTTGCATGGCGGTTTAGCGCTTGGAGCAACGGCTGCCAGTTTTGTGAACGCTGGACTGCTATATTACTGCTTACACAAAAATAATATTTGGCAATTTGGCGGACACTGGCGAAAGATGGGGATGCAATTTGCGGTGGCAACAACCGCTATGGTTGCTAGTTTGTACGCTGCATTGCCTTTTTATCCAGAAACGGGAACAATTTGGATAAAAATTGCTGTATTATCCGCTTTGTGCGTTCTTGGTGCGGCGGTTTATGCCATAGTGCTTTTGGCAACGGGCTTTCGTCCACGTCAATTAAAACATGGCTAATCAACCAAACTGAGTTTAAAAACTTCATAAAGCTTCATAAAGTAATCAACATAAAAAACACCGCTTAATAGCGGTGTTTTTTTAATCACTGATGATTATTTTTTATCATCTTTTACTTCAGTAAACTCAGCATCTACTACGCCATCATCGACTTTTTGAGTATTTGCTTGTGCGCCTGTTTGTCCAGCAAAATCAGCAGGGTTTGCACCTTCTTGACTGTAAATCTTAGATGCGATTGGTAAGAATGCATTATCTAAAGCTTCTAGTTTGGTTTTGATAGCTTCCACATCATCTTCTTTAGTAGCAAGTTCAAGCTCTTTAATGGCATTTTCTACCGCTTGTTTTTCTTCATCAGTAGCTTTATTGGCATTTTCTTTTAACGCTTTTTGTACTGCTGCGATGCGTCCATCAGCTTCATTGCGTGAATTTGCCAATTCTGCAAATTTCTTATCAGCTTCAGCGTTAGCTTCGGCATCACGCACCATTTGTTCAATCTCTTCATCTGACAAACCGCTATCAGCTTTGATTTGAATGGATTGTGACTTGCCAGTGCCTTTGTCTTTAGCAGAAATATTCATGATGCCATCAGCATTAATATCAAAGGTTACTTCGATCTGCGGCACACCGCGCGGCGCTGGTGGAATATCTGTCAAGTCAAAGTTGCCCAAAAGTTTATTTTGGTTGGCAATTTTACGCTCACCTTGGTACACCTGAATCGATACAGCAGGTTGGTTATCCGCAGCCGTTGAGAACACCTGAGATTTTTTGGTTGGAATCATGGTGTTTTTCTCAATGATGGCAGTCATCACCCCACCCATGGTTTCAATACCTAAAGTTAGTGGCGTTACATCAAGCAACAGCACGTCTTTTTTATCACCTGACAACACCGCACCTTGAATAGCTGCACCCATTGCAACAGCTTCATCAGGGTTCACGTCTTTTCTTGGCTCTTTACCAAAGAATTCTTGTACTTTTTGTTGGACAAGTGGCATACGACTTTGACCACCTACCAAAATCACATCGTCAATTTCAGATGCTGATAAACCTGCATCTGATAAAGCAATTTTACAAGGAGCAATGGTGCGCGCAACCAATTCTTCAGTCAATGCTTCTAATTTAGCACGACTAATATTAATCACCAAATGTTTTGGACCCGTTGCATCTGCGGTAATATAAGGCAAGTTTATCTCAGTGCTGGTTGCTGATGACAACTCAATTTTAGCTTTTTCAGCAGCTTCTTTTAGGCGTTGCATCGCTAGCGGGTCGCCTTTTAAATTAACATCTTGTTCTTTTTTGAATTCTTCTACCAAGTAATCAATTAAAGCAATGTCAAAATCTTCACCACCCAAGAAGGTATCACCATTGGTGGATAATACTTCAAATTGTTGCTCACCATCAACATCAGCAATCTCAATGATGGATATGTCAAATGTACCGCCACCTAAGTCATAGACAGCAATGGTACGGTCGCCTTCTTTTTTATCCATACCAAACGCAAGTGCGGCAGCGGTTGGCTCGTTGATGATACGTTTTACGTCCAAACCTGCAATACGACCTGCATCTTTAGTAGCTTGACGTTGGCTGTCGTTGAAATAGGCAGGCACAGTAACCACAGCTTCTGTAACTGTCTCACCTAAATAATCTTCTGCGGTTTTTTTCATTTTTTTCAATACTTCAGCAGAGATTTGCGGTGGCGCCTGTTTTTTACCGTTCACTTCAACCCACGCATCGCCGTTGTCGGCTTTAACAATTTTGTAAGGCACAAGACCGATGTCTTTTTGCACTGCCTGCTCGTCATAACGGCGACCAATTAAGCGTTTTACGGCAAATAACGTATTTTGAGGATTGGTTACAGCTTGACGTTTTGCTGCTTGACCGACCAAAATCTCACCATCTTTAAAAGCAACGATTGACGGGGTGGTTCTAGCACCTTCTGAGTTTTCAATTACTTTAACATTGCCATTTTCCAGTACAGATACGCAAGAGTTGGTTGTACCTAAGTCAATACCAATTACTTTACCCATAATTTTTCTCCAGTTTGTTCAATTGTTTGTAAATTTAGAACTTGACAAATTTATTTATTTGTGAAGCCAAATTATTTATTGTTTGCTATATTTGTGTGATTTTGTGCTTTTCAAGAGAATTTTTAAAGTTTTTTAAAAAAATTTTTATTCACACCAATCACTTGAACTTTAACAACAAAACCCCAAGGGTTTATTTACATGCCTTACCTTCGTATTCAAAACGATGATGCTGATAAATTTTGCCATTGTAACGCAGTACCGAAAAACAAAAACCTGGACCGCCCAATTCTATATCAGGATAGCCGTTTTTACCTTTGGTTTTTAATAATTTTGGAATGGCAATCTCACTTGCAATCTCACGAAAGCCTGACTTATCTTGAGATAACAGCGTAAACGCCTGCCCCGTATTGCCATACGCGTAGATAGTTTGGGCTTCATCAATAATCAAGGCTTCTTTTTTGCCGTCGCCATTGATGTCTTTATAAAACTCAATGCGAGCAACCGTGCAATGTTTTTCATTGTCAAGCATTTCACAACTTGTGCTGGTCAAATTTTTGGGGTTAAATTTACCTGTATATTGACCTGCTTTAAAAATCTGTAAAGCTTGAGTTTGTGTAATTGATGGTTTGGCATCAACTGATGTACACAGCAAAACAAATGCGAATAAGGCAAATTTTCTCATTTATGCTCCCACCATCACCATCGCAGGACGAAGCGTGCGTTCGTTTAAGGTATAGCCTTTTTGCAAAACTTGCCCAATAACATCTTTTTCAGCATCCGGGAAAATACCCACTGCTTCGTGTATATCAGGATTGAAGGGGTCACCCACTTGACCAACTGCTACCACGCCATTTTTTTCCAACACACCAAGTAATGACTTATGGGTAAGCTCCACACCTTCTTTTGTGGTATCATCAGCAATATTAGCAATGGCACGCTCTAGATTATCCACCACATCCAAAAGCTCTTTGGCAAATTTTTGTAACGCAAATTTTTTAGCCTTATTAGTTTCTTGCTCCATACGGCGCTGCGCATTATAACTTTCAGCGTTAGCACGAGCAGCACTTTCTTTGGCTTCTTTAACATCTTGTTCAAGCTTTTCAATGGTGCTAATCAGTATCTGCAATTGGCTTTCTTCTGTAGTTTGCTCATTTAGCTCCAAAGGTTCATTTTGAGTGCTGACCGTTTCATTTGGCGTTGGCTCTGACATGGTTTTCTCCAATAATAGCTTTTTTAAATTAAAATCCCTACCTTGATAAAGGTTAAAAGCAAATTTTCAAGATAAATGGTTAAATTTTCTTTATAATAGGTAAAATTTTTATGATAGTTAGCCATGACACACAAACCATCTTCCAAAAAAAATAAATCAGGTACTTTTTTTTATGGCATTCATGCTGTCAAAGCCATTTTAGAGAACCGCCCCCAAGACGCCTTAACTTTATTTGTCCAAATCGCTCATGACAATCAGCAAAAAAGCCATGATGAAATTGTGGACTTAGCCAAAAATATGGGGGTTGCGATTCAAAACACCCAAAAAGATAAATTAACCGAACTTTGTACATCCAATCAACATCAAGGTGTGGTATTGTCTGCTCGCACAAAAGCCACTTTGACCGATGAGCATTTAGAAGCGTATCTAAAACAAGATAATGTACTTTTTTTAATTTTAGACCAAATCACTGACCCGCATAACCTAGGGGCGTGCCTACGAACAGCAGCGGCTTTAGGAGTGTCAGCAGTCATCATTCCTCGCCATCAAAGCGTAGGATTGTCGCCTGTGGTCGCTAAAGTATCGGTTGGTGGTTCTGAAGCAATTGATGTGATTACAGTCACTAATTTAGCTCGTACACTTAGCATATTAAAAGATGCTGGCGTGTTCATATTTGGTACGGCACTCGATGAAACAGCCAAACCACTGCATTGCTGTGATTTAACTGGCAAAGTTGCCATCGTGATGGGTTCTGAAGGCGATGGTATGCGACGACTTACTCGCGAACATTGTGATGTATTGGTTTACATTCCTATGAGTGATAATCCGCACCGCCCTCAAAGCCTTAACGTCAGCGTAGCAACTGGCATGGTGCTTTATGAGGCGATGAGACAAAGACAGTCGTAATTTGGATTAAATTTGGGATAAAATAAACTCACTTAATTCTTTTGGGGTGTCAATCACATAATCAGCACCCCAATCTTCTATCGTTTCACCAGGAACAATATAACCAAATTTCACAGCAACCGTTTGCATATTTGCCGCATTTCCCGCCATAATATCACGCACATGGTCGCCTATATACAGACAGTTTTGGCTAGCAATGCCAAGTTTTTGGCTGGCTAGTAGCATAGGTTCTGGGTCAGGCTTGGTGTTTTTAACATCATCAGGACATACAAGTACACTGCATCTTGTGTGTAAATTTAACTTAGATAATAACTGTTGTGCCAGATATCTGGGTTTATTCGTAACAATTCCCCATGGAATGTCTTGATTTTCTAGAGTGGTTAATAACTCATCAAAACCATCAAATAACCGACTGTCTACACAAATATCGGCTTCATATAAATCCAAAAATTCCTGACGATAGGCTAAAAGTTTAGGGTCTTCATCACTGACTTTGGCAAGTTCTTCGCCAAACATCAGTTTGACCATGGCTCTTGCCCCAGCTGATACCTGACTACGAATCTCTTCATTGGTTGGACAGTTATGATTATACTTTATACACATCAATTGAATGATACGGATAAAATCAGCTGCCGTATCAATCAATGTGCCATCTAAATCAAATAATACTGCTTGAATTTTACGCGACATAGTTGTATTCATATTTACTATAAATCCACAAATCTATTAATTGGTTTTCTGAAATGCCATCATGTAATTAACATCGACATTACGATTGGACAGCCAGTAATGTTTGGTTATAGGGTTGTAATGCAATCCTGTCATATCCATGCGTTTAAACCCACAGTCAACCGCCATTTTATCCAGTTCAGCAGGTGTGATAAATTTGTGAAAATCGTGCGTACCTTTATCCACAAGTCTCAACACATATTCAGCACCTATGATGGCAAATAAATACGATTTTGGATTACGGTTAATAGTAGACATGACACAAATGCCGTTTGGCTTTAAAAGCTCAAAACACGCCTTGATAATTGCATTAGGGTTGGGAACATGCTCAAGCATTTCCATACATGTAACCACATCAAAGCTGCCCGCTTGTTCTTTTGCCAGCTGTTCTATTGGAATATGACGAAACTGTAGTGTTTTATCCAGTCCTGTTTTTTTGGCATAGATTTCAGCTGCTTTGAGATTTTCAAGCCCCAAATCCACACCCAAAACCGATGCCCCTTTTTCTGCCATGGCATGCGATAAAATACCACCGCCACAACCCACATCAACAATTTTTTTATCGGCAAAGGTAGTGCCAAAAAAATGACTGATATTTTGTTCAATCCAACCTAAACGCAATGGATTGATATCATGTAATGACTTAAATGCACCATTTTTATCCCACCATTCATCAGCCAAACGGGTAAATTTGCCAATTTCATCAAAATCAGCATTAGCAGCAGAGGCAATATCATCAGCCTGAACGGTTTGGGTGGTTTGATTTTTCATAAAAATCCCAAGAATTACAAATTGATAAATTTGTCCATCTTACCACTTTCACTAACTTTTGACCACCAAAACCAACCAACAACAATTCATTGTAATTTTTATGGCAAGAAAAAAGTTACATAATACAACGCTTTATTAAGAATTCTATTACCACAAAACCAAAAAAATACGGTAAACTATGCTTTGCTTAAAATTTGGCTCAAAAAATGCATAAAAATTGCATGGTAATCACACAATTTGTAGATTGTTAGTTTGGCGCTTGCGTCTTATTAGGAAATTGTTATATGAAACACACTTTTAAAATTGCAACATTGACATTGATGGTTGGTTTGAGTTCGTCTGTTTTTGCAGCCGATTTTGTAGAAGGCAAAGATTATAAAGTCGTTGCCAATCCTGAAAATATCGCCGGTGATGTGATTGTAGTGCGTGAATTTTTTTGGTATGGTTGCCCACACTGCTACAATTTAGAATCGCACATGCAAAAATGGGCAAAAACCCGAGCCAAAGATGTGGCTTTTTTCCGCACGCCTGCGGTAATGAATCCAGTTTGGGAAGTTCCCGGTCGCGGATTTTATGCTGCTCAATTAATGGGCTATGAAGAAAAAACGCATCAAGCCTTATTTGACACAATCCAAAAAGAAAACAAACGTGTAGACAAATCCCAAGAAACTTTGGCAGACTGGTATGCCTCATATGGTGTGGATAAAGCCAAATTTAACAGCCTATACAATTCATTTGCCGTAACAACCAAAATTGAACGTGCCAAACAAGGTGCAAAACGCTATCAATTAACCGGCGTACCTGCAATTGTGGTGCATGGCAAATACGTTGTTCAAGGCGAAGATGAAAAAGTGACTCAAGTAGTGGATTATCTGATTAAAAAGATTCGAGAAGAAAAGAAATAATGCTTTATCTCTTGAACCAATCCTTGGTTTGATTTTACCAAAACGGCTTTAATTATTTATAAAGCCGTTTTTTTTGAGCCAACCTCAAGGTTTATTGTGGTGGAATAACAACCATAACACGGCGGTTAGTGTAACGCCCTTCTGGTGTGGCATTATTAGCAATTGGACGACTCTCCCCATAACCGACCGCACGTAAACGGCTTGGATTAACACCATGGTCACGAATCAGTGCCTCACGAACAGTATTGGCACGACGTTGAGATAAACCAATATTATATTGGTCAGTACCATTGCTGTCGGTATGCCCCTCAATGATAGCGTCCATACCCGGGTATTTTGCCAAAAATTGAGCTGCTTTGACAATTTCGCCTTTAAACTCAGGTTTAATATTGTGCTTATCATGGTCAAAATGGATATCCAAACGCAATGTTGGCACTTCTTCACGAACTGGTGGCGGGTTATTTACTTGAGGTGGTGGCGTATAAACAGGTGGTGGCGCAATAACAGGCTCTGGACAGTTGTTGACGTCAACACGGCTAATTTGATGACCTTGACGATATGTATTTTGCAGCAGACTACGGGCGGTATTGGCATCCACTTGTTGCAAGATTGGACGATAGTCGCTGTCAGTACTTATCATAAAATACAACACTTGTCGAGGCTGCACTGTCACCAATACAGGGTCAGCAGACAAATCATTAATATGAATGCCTGTTGAAACCGCACTTAATTGCACTGCTCCTGCACACACCGCACTAGATGTATAATGCCCATCTTGAACACTTACCAAAAAACGGTCATCAATAGCGACATTGGTACTGGACTCTTTGGCGCGCTGATTGTTGCTAGATGGACGAATAAACACCATGCCACCGGCTCTATTGTCATATGTTAAGTTGCGAAATTCATCAATACTGCCTGATGCTGATTTATTCCATACTACGTTGCCTACGCGCACCGTTTCAGCATGAGCGCTGACAGTCAGAACCAAAGCCAAAAAGGCTTGGGCAATTTTTTTGAGTTGCATAACTTTACCCTTATAACGATACTTCTATTTTAACAATCATATTGTGGTAGTTTTGACCAATAATTTGTTAAATTTCAGCCAATTAACTCCACCAAACCCACATTGGGTCATTTTTACATTATTACACAAAGTTTGCTAGCAATACAATAAAATGCGCCAAATGGATAAAATTCAATGACTGCCAGCAAGTTTTTTATTTGACAACGTTTTAATGAACAAATTTTCAACTGTTTTAATTTTCAACTGTTTTAATTTTCAACTGTTTTAATTTTC
>CAKAQU010000031.1 GCA_916720335.1 uncultured Moraxella sp.
GATTACTTCAGGAGTAATATCATAACTTGGATTATTTAATTCTTTTAAAGCTTTCTCAACGTCTTGGCTGACAGCACGATAATCACTTTCACCTTTTTTACGTGCTTGAAAATTAAGATAAAAACTAGGAATTTCAATCACGCCAACTTTTTTGGTCTTGCCTTGATATGGCACATCAATAACTCGATGCTGAACACCCGATTCTTCTTGTTCAATTACATCACGCACAATCAACACATTACGTGCAGAGCTGTCTGGAGTATTGGGCTGTTTTACCCTGATGGTAACACTGGTGCCACGAGCGCCACGAATCACCGAGACAATTTCGTGCACTGACCAGCCAACCACATCAACCATTGGTTGTCCATCTTGGGCGACTCCAATAATCAGGTCGTTGGCTCGCACCTGTCCTGTTTTGGCGGCAGGTCCACCATCAACCAACGAAACAATTTTAGTATAGTCAGGATTTTTACGGTCAGGTCTAATTGATACGCCAATGCCTTCTAGTTGCAAATTAGACTGGATTTGCAGCTCATTGGCTTGTACAGGCGCAAAGTAATTGCTATGAGGGTCATAAGTCATCATAGCAGTATTTAAAATCGTTTCCATGATTTCATCGTTTTTAATGCGCTCAAGCTGACCTTGCTGGCGTGATAAACGATTAATCAGCACCTCTTTAGGGTTACGTTCATCACCCTTGACCAAATCGTGTCCACGGGTCAAATCTGGATTTTCCAAAAACGCTTTATCTTTGGCACTGTCTTCTTCTTTACCAAGCGTAATACCAATTAACGCATAAGTAATCTGATTTTGCCAATAATCCAATTGCTCTTTTTTATCAGTGAAACGGTCAGCTTTTTCACGGTCTAAGATAATGGATTTATTGGTTTTTAGATTGACATCACCAGCTAAGAATTTTTTGGCGTAGTTGTAATATTCATTAGAACGAGTGCGATAACGTTCATACACTTCAATCCCTGCAGACAAATCACCCCGTTTTAAGCGGTCAGCAAAAGTATCAGCGTATTTTTTATTAAATTCATCAATATCTGATTGCAAAAATAGTGTGCGATTTGGGTCAAGAGCATCATAATAAGATGATAAAACTTTTGCGCCCATTTCCTTATTTAGAGGCGTTTTTAAATAGTGTAAGCGGTCCAGAAACAGTGCAACTTGACGAGTGGTTATTTTTTGTTCAATATTTGGCTCAAAACCTACCTTGTCAGCGGCTTGGGCAACTGTGGTGTAACTTTGAATAAATACTGCGCTGGCAACAATCGTAGTTAGCCCCGATAAAAAATATTGGGATTTAGACATAATTTATCTCAATTTGTGTTTCAAAATAGCTATATTATCACAAAAAAATCTTACCGTGATGATTGTTTTTGTTAGCAATTTTTATGCCAACAGACACAATTAAGAAAAATCGTGGCATAATAGCGCATTAAATTTTTTAAAACTTAAGGCTGATATTTATGGCAACAGGCATTATCATGGCAGACGTAGCTGGTCATGTGTTGGACGATGAAGATAAAGTTTTTCTGGCAAATAAAGAAATTGGTGGCATGATTTTATTTGCTCGTAATGTAGACACGCCTGCTCAAGTGCGTGCTTTAACAGATGAAATGCGAAACATCAACCCTAATTTATTGATTGCTGTTGACCAAGAAGGTGGGCGAGTCGCTCGTTTTCGTCAAGGTTTTACCCCACTACCCGCAATGGGAAAACTAGGAAAACTATATGACAAAAACCCAAAACACGCTCAAGCGTTGGCTTATGATGCTGGTTATTTGATGGCATGTGAAGTGCTTGCAGTTGGTGTTGATTTTAGCTTTGCACCTGTTTTGGATATTGATGGTTGCAGTCTTGTTATTGGTGATAGAGCCTTTCATCAACATCCTGATGTAATTAATGCATTGGCTGATTGTTTTATTAATGGCATGAAACATGCTGGTATGAAATCCACTGGCAAACATTTTCCAGGTCATGGCTCTATTGCTCCTGATTCACATGTTGCTGATGCCGTAGACCATCGTAGTTTTGATGAAATTTGGGCATGTGATGGCATAACTTTTATTAAAAATCTCCCCAAACTTGATGCCATCATGCCCGCTCATGTAATTTTTTGCCAAGTAGATGATAAACCTGCTGGTTTTTCTAAAATTTGGCTTCAGGATATTTTACGAGGTCGTCTAGGTTTTGATGGGGTAATTTTTAGTGATGACCTCTCCATGAAAGCCGCCCATGTGGCAGGCGGAGCTGATATGCGCGTTCAAGCTGCCATACAAGCAGGTTGCGATATGGCTTTGGTTTGCAATAATCGTACAGACGCCCAATTGTGTGTTGAATATGCTAAAACCATGCCTGATTTACCCAAGAACCGTTTTAATACCATGAAGGGTAACATTCCTTTATGGCTGGGCAGTTTGGAAAAAACCTGTGAACAGTTTGATTATTATTCACAGGCTCGGCAGCATATTTTACAAGCATTTTTTGACTTACCATTAGCACAAAATAGCGAAAAAGACCCAACAAACTATCACGGTCATTAACTAAATAAAAATAGGTTTGGTTCTGTAGATAACTCTGATAAACAACTGGTTTGATTTAGCCTTTTAGTTTTTCACGCAGTTTTGGCTGTGTTACAATAGTTAAGCTCATAATATAAGTGTCATTATTATAAGGTAAAACGTGTCTGATAATTCTCAAAGTTTCCTTCATATCTTACAATACATTGCCGCACTGCGTGAAATTCCTGAACCTGCTTCACTAAAGCGCTTAATTGATGCGCTTAGAGTACGCGGCAATGATGAGGCTCAAATCAACGCCAACATCACGCAACTGATAGAGATTTTGCACCAACACCCAAATCTGGCAAGCTCGCTTGCTAATTTTATCATCAGACTTTTGGATAACTACAAGCAAATATTATTTTATGCTGATATGGGCATTGTTTCTGATGATGGCTTTGCTTACAGCATTCGTAAATTGATTGGGCATCGTTTTTTACCTTTATTATCTGAAAAAGACGCCCTAATTGAACTGATTGATTATTTATTTGACCAGCCCAATGATAAAGAATGGCTTGGGCTGATTAGTATGGAAAATTGGGAAAGTTTAATTTCGCTAATTCAAGCAGATAACAGCGATTTGCAGTATGTTGCCATTGTAAAAAATGGTGTATTAAACGCACTGATAATTTTATCCTATCGCATCAATGGTATTGGACTACACCCCGACATCATTGCCACTCACCCTGCTATGACCATTACGGCGATTTTTACTGCTCAAAATCAAGAGGTTTTGGAGTTTGTGGATAATTATCGTAAATTGCATAATTTGGACACATTAATTGACACCAAACCTGAGCAAGATGCTGACCCTTCCCAACTGCTTGTTATGTTAGACCAATGCCAAACCATCGTAGATAACATTCGTAAACGCATCTATCAAACAGGCATTTCCATTCGCATGACTAATATGTTAGTGCGACTTGAGCAAAGTATTTTGCGTATGCGTTTATTGCTTGATTTGTTGCAAGGTGGCAAGATACGCAATAAAGCCATTATTAGTTTAATTCAAAACAGCGTTTGTACCGCCAAAACACGCTACAGTTTTGGTTGGCTTATCCAAAACAATACCAAACTGCTATCTCAAAAAATTACCGAAAACGCTAGTCGAGTCGGTGAACACTATATCAGTACCGACAAAGTTGGCTACCAAAAAATGTACCAAAAGGCGGCACTTGGAGGGTTATTTATTGGATTTATGGCAACTTTAAAAACGCTGTCTTATGAACTTACATTAGCGCCAATTGGACGAGCATTTGTCAATAGCATGATTTATGGTCTTGGATTTGTTAGCATTCATGTGGTAGGCGGAACGGTCGCCACCAAACAGCCTGCTATGACCGCTGCTGCAATTGCTTCCACCATTAAAGATGACAAAGATAAAAAGGGTAAAAATAAGCAGCTAACCAAATTAGCTGAGCTTATCGTGGACATCATGCGAACGCAGTTTATTGCGATTATTGGTAATATCTCCATTGCAATGCCTGTTGCCTTTATGGTGGCTTATTTTTATGGCGTACGTTATGGACAACCCATGATTGATACGCATATGGCAGGTCATTTGTTGCACGATTTAGACCCTTTAAGGTCGTTATCGCTACCACACGCCGCCATTGCAGGCGTGCTGCTATTTTTAGCAGGGCTTATCTCTGGATATTATGACAATTTAGCCATACACAATAAAATTGGTGAACGCATTAAACATCATAAACTGCTTGCATATTTATTACCTAAAAATTCTTTAGACAAGTTTTCCCAATTTGTTGAAGCAAATCTTGGCGCAATTATGGGGAATTTTATTTTTGGATGTTTTTTGGGCAGTACAGGAACCGTTGGTTATATTTTAGGATTGCCATTAGACATTCGTCATATTGCATTTGCATCAGCAAACTTTGTGCATGGACTGTATTTTATTTCTAAGCAAGATTTAACATGGGGATTGGCAATTTATTCCTTTATTGGGGTTTTATTGATTGGTTTAATTAACCTTTTGGTGAGCTTTTCTTTGTCTTTGATGGTGGCACTGCGTTCTAAAGAGGTTCGTTACAGCCAAGGGCAGGAGCTTTTTTTCATTATCGTAAAACACCTGATTACCAGTCCGCTTAACTTTTTTATTCCACGAAATCAATCCGTTAAATATGATAAACTGGATAGTGAAGGACGCATTATTTTTGATGAAGTTACCAAAGAAACTCAGATTCCCCACCATTCTGCCGTGCGTAGACTAAGTTTAAAAAAAGCTGAGTCCACTCAAACAAATACCAATGAGAATAATGCAAAAACATCTCTACCCAAGCCTGACAAACCACCGCAATTGCCTAAATGATACAAGCTGGTTTTGCTAGCACAATCGTAACAAAGGAATTTTTTGATGAGACAAAAAACCGCACTGGAAATGTTAAAAACAGGAAAAAATATTTTTTTAACAGGGCAAGCAGGCGCAGGCAAAACTTATATCTTAAATCAATACATCAAATATCTACGCAAACATTCCATCAAGGTTGCCATTACCGCCAGTACTGGTATTGCTGCAACACATATGAATGGCATGACCATTCACGCATGGGCTGGCATGGGCATCAAAGACCGTTTTGAAGATGATGATTTTAAACGCATAAAAAAACATCATTTGCTCGTGCAAAGACTCACTGATACACAAGTGTTGATTGTTGATGAAATTTCGATGCTACACGCCAAACAAGTGGATTTATTGGATGAGATTTTATGTATCATCAGAAAAAACTCACAACCATTTGGCGGTGTACAAGTCATATTTTGCGGCGATTTTTTTCAGTTACCGCCCATTGATAAAACAGGTAATGACAATAAAGACAAATATGCGTTTATGGCAAAAGCGTGGCTTGGTGCTGATTTTAAAATTTGTTATTTAGATGAGCAGCACCGCCAAACCAACCAAGATGAAATCAAAAAATATGGCATTACTCTTAATCAAATTTTAAACCAGATTCGCGCCCAAGAAGTGAGTACGTTTGCCATTGAAACCCTTTTAAATACCAAAAACAATCACATTGATGACACCTGCACGCGCCTTTATACACACAATGCCAATGTTGATAAAATTAATCAAAATCAGCTTGATGATATTGATGCAGACGAATTTACTTATGAAGCGACTTGTCAAGGCGATACAAAACTGACTGATGCTTTAAAAAAAGGCGTCAAAGCTCCCGAGTGCTTAACTTTAAAAGTAGGAGCAAGAGTTATGTATGTCAAAAATGACCCTGAACTTGACGTTTACAATGGTTCTATTGGCACCATTGTAGATTTTGCACCACTGATGGCTTATGATTTTGATGACGATATAGATGCAAAAGATGATACTACTCCAAAATATCCAGTGATACGTTTAAATTCTGGAAAAACCATTCTTGCCAAACCTGAAGAATGGGTAACTGAAAACAATAATGGTGAAGTGCTAGCGTACTACTCTCAAGTGCCACTGTGTTTAGCTTGGGCAATCACTGTCCACAAATCCCAAGGTATGACATTAGATGCTGCTGAGATTGATTTATCGCGTACTTTTGAGACAGGGCAAGGCTATGTGGCATTATCTCGCCTGCGCAGTCTTGATGGCTTAAAACTTTTAGGACTTAATCAACGAAGTTTATGGTTGGATAATTTTGTCTTTCGGGCAAACCAAAGATTGCTTGAACTTGGCAAGCAGCATGAAAAAGCATTTTTAGAAATGGATACAAAAACCATTAAGCAACAGCAAAAATCGTTTATTGGCTATGATGATATCAATGACTTTCAGCATTCAATTAAAAAATCAAACAAAATCAAAACCTTATCAGATATTATAGACAATCACAATCATCATAAAAAATCCAAAACCTCCACTATAAACAAAACCAAAGAATTAATTAAACAAGGATTAACGCTTGAATCCATTGCAAAAACCCGTTCTTTAACCCTCGACACCATCATCTCTCATATAAGACAGCTGATTCAAGAAGAAGGGTATCATAATTATTATCATTTAATTGATGGGCAGCAATATCAAGATATGTTTCCTATTTACAAAGAAATCGTTGAACGTCATGAAACCCCAAAAGCTTATCCTATTTATCAAAAACTTCAAAAACGATACTCCCAACAAAGAGTTTTGTTGGCATTGATTATATTAGATGATATTACTGACTTAGGACATTATGCATAATGATGATATATGATAATTATGTATAGTCTATCATCAAAGCATCACAACTTACTTAAAACTTATGGTAACAATATATGTTAATTGCTCTTAATGGCTTTGGACGAATCGGACGCACTGTTTTACGCACTTATTTACAGCGTTTAGATGATATATCTAAAATACCAATTGTCGCTATCAACGATGTCGCCGACCCAAAAACACTACTGCACTTATTAAATTTTGATAGCACTCATGGCAGTCTTGCTAAAATAGGTATGAGCGCAGATATTGAAAACACAGATGGGGTGTTTGTTTTAAAAATCTGTAGAAAAAACCAAATTGCAAAAATATTTTTACTGAACGAGCCAGACCCGCAAAAACTACCTTGGAAAGCGTTTAAGATAAATATCGTACTTGAATGTACGGGGCATTTTCGCTCCTACAAAAAAGCCAATCTACATCTTAAAGCGGGCGCAAAACAAGTAATTATTGGAGCGGCGCCATTTGATTATGTGGACGCTTGTGTGGTGATGGGAGTTAATGACAACGTTTTATCTAAAAAATTACCAATCATCTCTGGGGTTTCTTGCACCACCCAAGCCTTAGTACCGCTATTATTTACTTTAGATAATGCCTTTGGTTTAAATAGTGTTTTAATGACCGAAATCCATGCCACCACTGCCGACCAAATGGTGCTAGACCAAGCCCACCGTGATTTACGAAGAGCTCGTGCTGCAGGGCATAATATGATTCCCACCACCTCAAGCAGCATCAATGCTACCTTACAAGTCATGCCCCACCTTGATGGTAAAATAAATGGCTATTCAATACGCGTCCCAACAATCAATGTGGCTTGTATTGATATTACAGTAACGTTTGACCGATATGTTACACTTGATGAATTAAAAACACAATTAAAAACTGCAAGCCAAACGTCTTTAAAAAGCATTATGGCTTATAATGAATTACCACTGGTTTCTAGTGATTTTATTGGCGATACTCATTCTTTGGTTGTGGATGATGAATACATCATGCAGGCGGGCACAGCCTTTAAAATCATGGCGTGGTATGACAATGAAGTTGGTTACGCTAATCGTCTTTTAGATATGTGTAACAAACTTAATAATTGCCTGTAATTTCATCCTTGATTTGTTATAAAACTGGATTATCATGACTACACATTCGTTTTTAAAAGGTTGTCAGTCTGCCATTCCAATTACTTTAGGTTATATTCCTGTTGGCATTGCCTTTGGGCTGGCTTGTGCATCTGCAGGCATGCCTGCATGGATTGCCATTTTTATGAGTGTATTTATTTATGCTGGCGCCAGTCAATTTTTGCTTTTGGCATCCATGACTAGTGGAGCCAGCATTGGAGCGGTGATTGGACTGTGTGCTTTATTAGATAGTCGTCATCTACTGTATGCCCCACTAATTAAACGTCATCTAAAATCCAATCAAAATATTTTACCTGCCTCACCCCTAATTACTGATGAAGTATTTGCAACCGCTTTAGCGGATTTGGATAAAATTGACCATCAAAAATCTTGGTTTTGGGGATTATCGCTGACTGCTTGGTTATCATGGTGGCTAAGTACTGTTGTAGGCGTTTTTGGTGGAAAAATTTTATCGGCTTATCCTTTGATGAATGAAGTGATGAATTTTGCTTTTGTGGCATTATTTGTTTCTTTGACTGCTCAAAGCTATCATAAAAACCCCGACCATCGACTGATTATTATATTTGCAGGACTGATTGCACTGATGTGTGTATTTTTTGGGCACGCACAAATGGCAATTTTAGCAGCGGCGGTTGGTGCGTTTTTAGCCAGTTTGCTTCAAAACCGTCTCAAGGGATAAATCATGACTGACCAAGACAAATTTATTTTGCTATTGATTGCGGTGATTACTATGGTAATTTTAACCGCACTATCCCGAGTTTTGCCATTTTTGTTATCTGATAAACTGCCAATCATGCGATTTTTTATGCGACCTGATTCGCCCATTACACCACTTGGTGGGGCAATTATTGGTGCTATGACTGTCGTCTTAACCTTGCCTTTTATCCAAAACGCCACAAATGAACGTATTTTTCCTACTGTATGTGGCGCTGTGCTAACTGTTATCGCCACCATAAAAGGCATTAATACTGGATTTGCGGTACTGATTGGTATGATAGGATATCTACTGGCAAAACTCATGGTTGGTTAAAACATAATTAATTTTCATCTTATTTATTTTTTATCAAATTTTATTAAATAAAGGTTTTGATAAAACATAGTAATTTAGTTGGTTTTACCGTATAATGCTCTTCATATTTCTAAATTTTGTTTTTTTAAATTTAGCATCCACCTTACAAAGCCTATTTTTCTGTCCAGCCTAATATTGGAAAATATCCAACGACGAAAAGCGACCAGAAATTTGTAAGTTTTTTATTATTTTCTTTATTTTCAAGTTGTTATCATGAATTATTCATTATTTACCTCAGAGTCTGTCAGTGAAGGACATCCTGACAAGATGGCAGACCAGATATCAGATGCGATTTTAGATGCGATTTTAGCCCAAGATAAAAATGCTCGGGTTGCCTGTGAGACTTTAACCAAAACAGGAGCGGTGATTTTAGCTGGAGAAATCAGCACCCACGCCAATGTAGATGTTGAAGCAATTGTACGCGATACAGTGAATAAAATTGGTTATAATCATTCAGATTTAGGGTTTGATGGTAATAGCTGTGCCGTCATCAACATGTTAGGCAAACAATCGCCAGAGATTGCACAGGGCGTAGATAGAAGCCACCCTGAAGAGCAAGGAGCAGGTGACCAAGGTTTGATGTTTGGCTATGCAACCACCGAAACAGAAGTGCTGATGCCAGCACCCATTGAACTGGCTCATCGCTTGATGGAGCGTCAAGCCAGTCTTAGAAAACAAGGCATTTTACCTTGGTTACGTCCTGATGCTAAAGCTCAAGTTAGTTTGCGTTACGACCAAAACCATCGCCCTATTGCCATTGATGCATTGGTCGTTTCTACCCAACACAACCCAGATATTCAGCAAGCAGATTTACATGAAGCGGTCATGGAAGAAATTATCAAAAAAACCATTCCTACCGAATTACTTCATGCCCATACCAAATACCACATCAACCCAACTGGTAAATTTGTCATCGGCGGACCGGTTGGTGATGCCGGATTGACCGGGCGAAAAATCATTGTAGATACTTATGGTGGCATGGCGCGCCACGGCGGTGGCGCATTTAGCGGTAAAGACCCGTCCAAAGTGGATAGAAGCGCTGCTTATGCTGGTCGCTATGTTGCCAAAAACATTGTTGCTGCTGGGCTTGCTGAACGCATTGAAGTACAAGTTAGTTATGCTATCGGGGTTGCTGAACCAACATCCATTTCAGTTAATACGTTTGACACTGGAAAAGTCAGTAACGATGAGCTGATTCGCTTGATTCGCACACATTTTGATTTGCGACCTTATGGCATTACTCGTATGTTAAATTTATTACAACCTATGTACCAAATGACTGCAAGTTATGGGCATTTTGGACGCCATGGTAGTGATTCTGCATTTACTTGGGAAAAAACCGATAAAGCAGAAATTTTGCGAGCCGATGCTAATTTTGGTAAATAATCAAAGGAATCATTATGTCAAATCAGACACTCAATCAAGCCATCAAAGACGCTTTAAACACTCAAAACCAAGACCCCTCAGAACAAGTTGCACAAATGCCTGCAGATATGCATGCATTTTTTGAAAGAGCTGATCAATTTATCACTCTTGCCAACAGTCTCTTATCACCAAATTCGCATTCAGGGCAAGTGGCAGCATCATTGACTTATGCGGCAGCGCGTTTTGCAACTTCGGCTGCTAGCGTTGGTTTTGTTAAGGGTAGCGACTTTGCAAAAGAAAAAGCAGATATTATTGAATTTTGCACGCAGCAATATCAAAAAATGCTCTCTGATAACATCGATGATTACGCTGAAAATTTTGAAAAATACACTGGTATTAAAGGCTAATTTTGATAGATAACATCAGCGGTTTATTTCGCCATATGCTTCCTTTTATTGGTTTTGCTATGGCGATTTACTCAATTTATCTGTTTTTATTATCAAAAATCCATTTGGGTACTGTTTTGCCGTTTTTTATTGGTCTGGGTTTTATTGGTTATGGATTATTTGCTGATAACTTATGGCAATTTGCTGCCCAAAAACCATTTTTAAGTGCATCAATTAAGGTGTTTTTTGGACTGTTTTGGCTTTGGCTTATCAGCGTATTTGTCTTTTTTGGAAAAATCAGCACAATCACACATCAAAACCAGCAAACCACGCCATCGGTTATCATTGTTTTAGGCAGTAGAGCCAATCAAGGTATACCTTCTTTGGCATTAAAAAACCGTCTAGATACTGCTTTTACTGTTCATCAAAATCATCCAAACGCGTGGATTTTGGTAACAGGTGGCGTTGATTTTGGTGAAACCATCAGTGAAGCACAAGCTATGGCAAATTATTTAAAAACCACTTATCAAATTGATGGTCGAAAAATTTTATTAGAAGATAAAAGCACCAGCACCCAATTAAACCTAGAAAACAGCTTGCCAATTTTACAAACCAAACAGCTTAACAAACAAAGCCCAATCATTATTGTAACCAGCGATTTTCATGCGCCACGCACTCGGTTAATTGCTCAAAAGCAAGGGTTTGATAATTTTACGATAACAAGTGCGCCTACTCCATTACAGACACGTTATCACTCTTGGCTTAGAGAATATTTTGCGTTTATCAGTGGTTTTATTTTAAATGAATATTAGTACAGCTAAAAAATCCGCCCAATCAACAGGCGGATTTTTTATCAAAATACCATCAATTTTGACGATAATTGGGCGCTTCTTTAGTAATTTGCACGTCATGAACATGAGATTCTTTCATGCCAGCAGAGGTTACTTTAACAAACTGGGTTTTACTGCGCATTTCGTTAATGGTTTTGCAACCTGTATAACCCATACTAGAACGAAGTCCTCCGACCATTTGGCTGATAATCCCTGATACAGAACCCTTATAAGGTACACGTCCTTCAATGCCTTCTGGAACTAGTTTTTCTACACCTTCTTTTGCGTCTTGAAAATAACGGTCAGATGAGCCATTTTGTCCACTCATCGCTCCTAAAGAACCCATACCACGATATGCTTTATAATAACGACCTTGATAAAGTTCCATATCGCCAGGCGCTTCTTCTGTGCCAGCCAAAAGACTGCCTACCATAATACAGCTCGCTCCTGCAGCAAGTGCTTTAGCGATATCGCCACTAAAACGAATACCGCCATCGGCAATCAGTGGAATGCGTTCGTTTAAAGCTGTTGCTACGTTATCAATCGCAGAAATTTGCGGTACGCCAATTCCTGCAATAATTCGGGTAGTACAAATAGAACCAGGTCCAATACCAACTTTAACTGCATCTGCACCTGCATCTGCAAGCATAAGTGCTGCTTCGCCTGTAGCAATATTGCCACCAATCACTTGCAAACTAGGATAATTTTTCTTAACCCATGCAACACGGTCAATCACGCCCTTACTATGTCCATGAGCAGTATCAACCACAATCACATCAACACCTGCATCATACAAAGCTTCAACACGAGCTTCTGTTTCTGCACCCGTACCAACAGCCGCCCCTACACGCAAGCGGCCTTTAGAATCTTTGCAAGAATTAGGGTTATTTTCAGCTTTGGTAAAGTCATTTACCGTAATCAACCCTTTTAAACGGAACTCATCATCAATCACCACAACTTTTTCAATACGGTGTTCATGTAGTAAACGTTTGATATTTTCGGTGCTTTCACCTTCTTTGACAGTTACCAATTTTTCTTTTGGCGTCATAATATTAGCAACTGGCAAATCCAAATTGGTCTCAAAGCGCAAATCTCTATGGGTAACAATACCTACTACGTGGCGATTTTCATCAATCACAGGCACGCCACTGATGTTGTGTTTTTTGGTGATGGCTAAAAGCTCGCCAACAGTTACATCAGGTGTTGCAGTCACAGGGTCAGAAACCGTGCCAGATTCAAATTTTTTTACATGACGAACTCGGCTTGCCTGACGCTCAATGGTCATATTTTTATGCAAAATTCCCATACCGCCCAGTTGAGCCATGGCAATTGCCATTTTGGCTTCAGTTACGGTGTCCATTGCTGACGAAATTACAGGAATGTTCAAATTAATATCTTTGGTGAGTCTGGTGGTTAAAATGGTATCTTTTGGCAAAACTTCAGAATATGCAGGTAATAGTAGTACATCATCAAAAGTTAAGGCTTCATAAGCAATTCTTAGCATAAAATATCCTTGAAAACTTGCACTGCCCAAAAACCAAAAAAGACCAGACGTTTTTTCGCCTAGTCTTTGAAATCTATAAGATAATTGGTATTATGAGTGCTAAACATCATGACCATTATTGGTTTGAAATTAGCAGGTCATTATAATTTATTCAATCATAATTAGCAAGCAAAACCATCTTATCAACTTATCTTTTTTTATGATTGTATGGATTTTTTTGCTTTTTATTGGTGTTTTTAAAACTTCTTTTTAAACTTAACTAACGCACTCTATCAATCAAAGCAGGAACGGATTTGGTGTAAGTTTGTGCGGTTACAATAAAAGGTTATCAAAGGCACAAATATTTGATTAGTCATAAAAAATTTACCATAAACCCGCTATGCCGCCTAAAATAATAACTTTAACTTATTTTTTTATAATTTGTAATTTTTTTTGGAAAAAAATTTTTATTAAAAGAAATATTTTAACAATATCTAATAAATTTTAGTTATAATATTTTTGTTTATAAGTCTTTGATTAATGTCCAATAAATGGGAGATAATATGAAATTTTATGGCTTATCTGCACTTTTTGCAGCTTTATGTTTGGTTTGTTTGCCCGCCACTGCAAATGTAACTGAATTTGATAAAATGATTAAAAGATCAAAAGTTCATCACAGCCAAATTATCCAAAAAGATAAAAAATACGCCATCCAAGACAGTGTCACGGGTGAAATGTTAACGCCGTTTTATAAAAGCATCACTTGCTGGGAAGAAACAGAACCCTGCCAAGTTGAACAAGTGACAGACAAAACCATTCGTTATGATGGTGAAGAATTCCCCACTTATCATCAAGGAGCGATTGATTGGCGCGGTAAAGTCATCATCAAACCAGAATATGAAAGAGTTGATATTCGCAGTGATGGCTTTATTTTAGTGACCAAAAACCAAAATGGTGATATGACCTATGGTTTATTTGATATAAAAGGCAGAGAAATTTTGCCATTTAGTAAGCGTTTTGTTGGGTATTTTTCAGAAGGCGTAGCAACCTTTTTTCTTGATGATGAAACCAATCAAAATCAAACAGGGGCTGCTAGTCGTAAATATGGGCTAATAGATAGTAAAGGTAAAGAACTTATTGCCGCAAAATACGACAATTTAAACCCTTCTCGTTTTGGGTTATTGCATGCTGAAATTTTTGACTCTCAAACTAACGAGGTTAAAAATGGCTATATTGACAAACATGGTAATATCAAAATCCCTTTTATTTATCAAAATGCTGAAACTTTTAATGAATTTGGTTTGGCAATGGTAGTCATGAACGCAAAGTCTGGTTTTATTAACACAAAAGGCGACGTGATTGTTCCGATTGTTTACGATGGAGCTATGGCGTTAAGCAAAAACCACTTTTTGGTCAGAAAAGATGGCAAATATGGCATTATTGATGATAAAAATAAAGCAGTTACTGCTTTAGACTATGATGGTATTCAATTGATACCAACTGAATTTTTATCAGAAGACAGCCAAGATAAAGGTATCATAGTAATACTTAAAAAAGACAATCAACTTATGGCAATAGATGAAACAGGCAAAATTGTTATAAAGTCCAGCAGTAATTACCATGACCTTATCAATGAGCTTGAAAAAATCTACCATAAATCAAAATAATTTGAAAAAATAAAAAACCAATCACTAGGATTGGTTTTTTATTTTCAACTAACTAAAGGAGCTACATTATGTTTTATATAATGGCAGGGGTAGCTGGACTCGAACCAACGAATGTCAGGATCAAAACCTGATGCCTTA
>CAKAQU010000032.1 GCA_916720335.1 uncultured Moraxella sp.
TATTGGCTTAATTGCGCTTTTTTTCTGTTATACACCGCATAGGTGGCTTAGAAAAAGTTGGCGGTAAAGGTGCGTAAAACTTACCGGTTATACACCGCATAGGTGGCTTAGAAATTATTGACTTTATTTGTACATTTAAAGAAATGGGTTATACACCGCATAGGTGGCTTAGAAACTGTTCAAGCATTTCAAGAACAACGGCAGGAAGTTATACACCGCATAGGTGGCTTAGAAATGCTTGCTCACATAGTGCATTTTTGTAACTGTTGTTATACACCGCATAGGTGGCTTAGAAAATAAAGACGGTTTCTTGATGGGGTGGATAACTGTTATACACCGCATAGGTGGCTTAGAAAGTTCTAGGGTATGAGATTACGCCTTGTTCGTACGTTATACACCGCATAGGTGGCTTAGAAACTCAAAACTAAAAATTGGTTGGCTCGCTCTCTGTTATACACCGCATAGGTGGCTTAGAAAATGCGATGATGTGCGTAAAAGTCGGCGTTAGTTGTTATACACCGCATAGGTGGCTTAGAAATCAGTATAATTAGCGTCCTCACTGCCTTTGGCGTTATACACCGCATAGGTGGCTTAGAAAATACGCCACTATATCGACCGTCTTTGTCAAGAGTTATACACCGCATAGGTGGCTTAGAAACGAACAGATAATGATGTTTGCAATAGCAAGATGTTATACACCGCATAGGTGGCTTAGAAAAAGTTATCTTAGATGGCAACCAAGCCCCTTTTGTTATACACCGCATAGGTGGCTTAGAAATTTGTCCCGATGTGGATAAGTGGGTGCTTGGTGTTATACACCGCATAGGTGGCTTAGAAAAATCTGTCCAATCGCTGGCATTACCCAGCTTATGTTATACACCTTGTAGGTAGTCTATCAGTGAATGTTATACACCGCATAGGTGGCTTAGAAAAATGTGGTTTTGCTGGCCATCGGTGCTACAGCGTTACACACCGCATAGGTGGCTTAGAAACGTTGGGGAAACAGTTTCAATGCTTTCTCTTAGTTACACACCGCATAGGTGGCTTAGAAAAAACCATGAAACAGCATATAACACAAGCATTGGTTACACACCGCATAGGTGGCTTAGAAAACAAAGTCTATAAAAACGATGGCACGGAAATGAAGTTATACACCGCATAGGTGGCTTAGAAAACGGTAAGAGTTTGCGTTTTGCAGTTCAGCGATGTTATACACCACATAGGTGGCTTAGAAATGCTTTTTGAGCAACGTCATTTTGTATACAATACTAATAGTTATAATCGATTACTAATCGAAGTCACTAATGACGGTGTTAAACACACTAAAACATTAGTTACCAACATGTGGGAGTTCCCAGAACTTCGCATGAATGACTTGTTCCCCGAGATAAATGGAGAACTACCAACATACAGTAACCCTTAATAACATAAAACGAGAGTACAGTAGAAATACATTGTACTCTTGTTTTTTTTAACATTAATTTTCTTTTTTCATTGGAGTTTATTTATGGCTATTAATCCTAATATGTTATCAACAGAGACGGTTTATATACCAGTACCTACAGCAGTATTAGAAGCTACAGTAGACTATGCTATAGCTAATAAAATATATATTGACACAGGTGCTGATAGAATCACCTTAGAGGATAAAGAAGGTAGATATATCGTACGTATCTGTATCCTAAATACTGATGATGATATCAGTTTAATCTCTTTAGATATAGAGATTGATACTTACTTTAGAACAGAGAATGATTTAGACGAAGATATTCCAGAAGAGTTAAACTGGATATTCGTTAGGTATCTTAATTCGTTGCATGGTAAAGGATTTGCTAATCCCCATGACTTAGTAATTCGTCATGTGAATGATAATGATATCCTTGACTTATGTGATGTCTATCTAGTAGATAATGAAGAAGCATATTACTTAATATTCTATAATGCGGATATTAATAATGGCATCAAGTATAAACTAACTAATGGGTTTACGTATATTCTAGTACGACTTACCCATAGTGGTAAATTCGGTGAATATTACTTAGAGAAACTCTCTGTAATATTGAATGATACTGAACTGCTTTATGATGATGCTACACTATATGGGTTATTATACAATGACCTATTAGATAGTATCCTACTCCGTAAAAGGGAATACGAGGAATGTATTGCTAAGGTAGTTAAAAGTAATCTATTTAAACCTATTAGAGATAAACATCTATTACCCTTCTCTACTAACCCAATGTTTAATCACGTAGTCAATTTATTCCCAAATAATCAGATTATTACTACGGATAGATATTACGAACTAATCGTACAAGATGAGTATTGTAAATATGCTTTCAGAGTAGTATCAAATTTACCAGAGGCACTTATGACTTATGTAGGAATTGGTAATGAACCTACTAAGTTATATGTATCCAATACATTTGGTGAATTTATTGGCTTAGTTGTTATACACCGCATAGGTGGCTTATAAGCTCACAAAGTTAACATAAAAATTGAAAATACTAACAAATAAATCATATTCCACAACATTCAATAATTTATTAAAATCCTTAATATTACATTAAGTTTTTCTTACAATTCTAAAAATCATAACACTTGCCAAAATTCCCCAAAATTATTAAAATCCGCCTTTATTTTATCTCTAGCTAAACGCCATGACCGTAGAAACTTACATTCCAAACTCATCTCATCATAAAGCCAACCATAATCAAAATCGTACCATCAGCCAAAGCAGTGATTTTATTACACAGGCAGGTAGCCATAAAGCTCCAAAAATAGGTTTTGTGTCTTTGGGTTGTCCTAAAGCATTGGTAGATAGTGAACGTATTATCACTGAGCTTACTAAAGAAGGCTATCAAGTCGCCCATGATTACAATGGGGCAGATTTGGTGGTGGTTAATACATGTGGATTTATTGAGTCTGCAGTGCAAGAAAGCCTTGATGCTATTGGTGAGGCGATTAATAAAAATGGCAAAGTGGTTGTAACAGGCTGTTTGGGTAAAGATGCCGAAAAAATTCGTAGCATGCACCCTGCTGTGCTTGCAGTAACAGGAGCCCATGCCTATCAAGAGGTGATTAGTGCCGTTACACTCCATGTTCCAAAACCAGTTAAAGATAAAACATATGACCCAAAAATTGACCTTATCAATGACGCCGGGATTAAACTTACCCCAAGTCATTACGCATATTTGAAAATTTCTGAAGGTTGTAATCATCGCTGTACCTTTTGTATCATTCCATCATTGCGAGGCGATTTGGTTTCACGCACAATTGATGAGGTAATGCGAGAAGCGGTTGCCTTAAAAAATGCTGGCGTTAAAGAATTGTTAATCATTTCTCAAGATACTTCAGCCTATGGCGTGGATTTAAAATATAAGATGACATTTTGGCAGGGCGAACCTGTAAAAACCAAATTTTTGGATATGTGCCAGCTACTAGCAAAATTGGGCATTTGGGTGCGTTTGCATTACGTTTACCCTTACCCACACGTGGATAATGTGGTTGAGTTAATGGCAGACGCCAGAGCGGTAGGCGGACTTTTGCCATATTTAGACATTCCATTTCAACATGCAAGTCCTTCCGTATTAAAGGCAATGAAGCGCCCAGCCCATAGTGAAAATGTATTGGAGCGTATTGAAAAATGGCGAGCGATTTGTCCTGATATTGCCATTCGCTCAACCTTTGTGGTGGGTTTTCCGGGCGAAACCGAAGAAGACTTTGAATATCTTTTAGACTGGCTAAGAAAAGCACGTCTTGACCGTGTGGGCTGCTTTACTTATTCAGAAGTGGAGGGGGCGCAGGCTAATCACTTACCAAATCCTGTACCAGAATCGGTTAAACAGGAACGTTATCAGCGTTTTATGGAGGTTGCTCAAACCATCAGTGAAGAAAAATTACAGGAAAAAGTTGGTAAAACGTTCACTGTTTTGGTGGATGAAATTGATGTTGAAGAAAACATCGCCATTTGTCGCAGTTATGCTGATGCACCAGAAATTGATGGTCATGTGTATGTAGATAATATTGATGAACGTGTAAAAGTTGGTCAATTTTTAACCGTTACAATTGATGAAGCAAGCGAATATGATTTGTTTGCCAGTCTTGAATAACACCAAAAAATTGCCTAAATTTTGGCTAAAATTTGTGTTCTATACGATTGTTTTATAAGGGTTTTGTTATTTTAGGTAACAAATGTTTAGCATCATGTAGTTTAGCTTGAGGTGGCTATTTTTCCTTGTTAGAATGGCAGTTAGCAGATACTTACAACACTTTTTATTGGAGGCAATTATGAAAAAGTTATTTGCAAACACCTTAGCCACCAGCACCTTAACTGTAAGTTTATGTTTGCCTTTGATGGTGCAGCCAGTTTACGCTAGCAACTCTATAAAGCAAGAGATTCGTGGCGACCACGATTATCAAGGCAATGTTGCTAGAGCACGCAGTATGTTACAGGCGCGTGGCTATCAAGTAGAAAAAATTGATGCAGAGCAACATTTGGGTCAAAAAGCTTTAGAAATCGCTGCTCGCAAAAATGGCTACAGATATGACATTGTATTATCGTACCCAACTTTAAAAATCATCAAAGAGCAACGCGATGATTAAAGTGTTCGGTAAATTTCAACTCAACTAAAAAGACTTGCTAAATTTGGCAAGTCTTTTTTTACTTCTGTATGTATGACAGCACTGAATTGTTTATTTGATTGTGAATCTTTTTGGCTAAAATCTTCCTAGCCCCTATATTTTTTTGACAAATTTTAGTAAAATTCGGCTTTACCAGTAATTGATGAATAGCTATGACGAAATTTATTTTTGTAACCGGTGGTGTGGTATCTTCTTTGGGTAAAGGCATTGCTGCAGCTTCTTTGGCAGCGGTGTTGGAGGCTCGTGGATTAAAAGTTACCATGACAAAAATGGACCCTTATATTAACGTTGACCCAGGTACGATGAGTCCTTTTCAACACGGTGAAGTATTTGTTACCGAAGACGGCGCAGAGACTGATTTGGATTTGGGTTATTATGAGCGTTTTTTACGTCATTCTAAAATGACACGTGCCAACAATTTTACATCAGGGCGCATTTATCAAACGGTACTTGCCAAAGAACGACGTGGTGATTATTTGGGTGGAACGGTACAAGTCATCCCTCATATTACTGATGAAATTAAACATAAAATACGTGCATCGGGCGAAGGTTATGATATTGCCATCATTGAAATTGGTGGTACAGTGGGCGACATTGAAAGTTTACCATTTATGGAAGCAGTTCGCCAAATGCAAGTTGAACTTGGCAGAGATAATGCTATGTTAATGCATCTAACGCTAGTGCCTTACATTGCATCTGCTGGCGAATCTAAAACAAAACCAACCCAACATTCTGTAAAAGAACTCCGCTCCATTGGCTTACAACCCGACGTATTGATTTGCCGTAGTGAGCAGCCAATTTCTGAAGACAACCGTCAAAAAATTGCGTTATTTACCAATGTAGAAGCACGCGCGGTAATTTTGTGTGAGGATGCAAAAAGCATCTACCAAATCCCACGTCGTTTTTATGAGCAAAATTTAGATGATTTGATTTGTGAGCGCTTTGGCATCAATGCAAAAGAAGCTGACCTGTCTGATTGGGATAAAGTGATTGAAGGGCTTTTAAATGCCCAAGGTGAAATTGTAGTGGCAATGGTTGGTAAGTATGTGGAATTGCCAGATGCTTATAAATCAGTTAATGAGGCACTGCTCCATGCGGGCATTCATAATAAAACCAAAGTTAAAATTCACTACATTGATGCTGAAAAATTAGAAACCCAAAGCCATTTGATGGATGAATTAAAATCGTGTGATGCGATATTGGTGCCGGGCGGCTTTGGTGAGCGTGGTACTGTTGGTAAAATGATGGCGATTGAGTATGCGCGTACGCACAATAAACCATTTTTAGGTATTTGTTTGGGTATGCAGCTTGCAGTCATTGAATACGCGCGCAATGTTTTAGGATTGGAAGCCAATTCTACTGAGTTTGATCGCAAAACTGCCAATCCTATTATTGGGCTGATTACCGAGTGGTTTGATGAAAAAGGTGAGCTTCAAATCCGCAGTGATGACAGCGATTTAGGTGGTACTATGCGATTGGGCAAACAAGAAGCCAAATTGGTTACTGGTAGCCATCTTGCTAAAATTTATGGAGCAAATACCATCAATGAGCGTCATCGTCATCGTTATGAGATGAATAATCGCTACATTGAGCCTTTAGAGCAGGCGGGTATGAAAATTTCTGGCTATTCTACCAAACAGAATCTAGTAGAGTCTGTTGAGCTTGATGGTCACCCTTGGTTTATTGCGGTGCAATACCATCCAGAATTTACCAGTTCACCACGCGGGGGGCATCCTTTATTTAATAGTTTTATTAAGGCAGCAATCGATTGCCAAAAATAGGTTATTTATTTTGGATTTTTATATTTTAAAAGAGTTTGAGTATTATCATAACGATTACGATGGTTATGTCATTGATACATTCAACTATACAGTTATCAAGGCTTTTGACAGCCTTGATTTTGCTAAAACAACATGGATATACAAAGAGCGTAGTGCTTTTTGCGATATTGGTGATACTTGTTATGAAAAAATCAGCGATGATTGTCTTGATTGGATAAATAAAACACTTAATCAAAATTTTGATAATTTCAATGATTTTGTTTATGAATTTGAAAAAAACCCAGCGTATTTTGATACGATCAAAAAGCTATCTGACGATGATTTTATGACATTGTTGGATAAAATGAACGGTCATCGTTTTGGTGTTGATTTGATTCATAAAGAAGAACTAAACAAAGAAAGGTTTGGGCTTGATTTGTATGATGGTATGGATGATAAATATTATCCATATTGCCCAAATTCTTATTATACAGATAATGCTGCACCTTTATTAGTGGATAGCAAAGACGTATTTTTTAATAATGAAAAAATGAACAATCATATTCATTATCTAATTCAGTATGAGCGAATGTTTTGTGGGCAAAGCTGTTTAACAGATGATGATTTAAATAATCCAGAACTGAATATAATTTTAGAAGAATTTGCTGATGTTTTTGAGATTGATAATAATGATTTATTGTTTACAGGAATCGAACAAAATCAAATTGACGCTTTGCATAAAGTAAACTCATTATTAAAAAAACCATTTTTTAAAATAACAACACACCGCTATTTAGATTTATTAACAACACATACCAAGGGATTTAAACAATGAATTCATTAACTGCAAAATCTCAAATCCAGCTCAATGACATTACTATTGCTAATGACAAACCATTTGTGTTGTTTGGTGGTATGAACGTATTAGAAAGCAAGGAATTGGCATTTGAGATTGCTGAGTGCTATATTGAAATTTGTCAAAAATTAAATATTGGTTATGTTTTTAAAGCCAGTTTTGATAAAGCTAATCGTTCAAGTTTAAATTCATTTCGCGGTCCTGGAATGGATACAGGTTTGACTTGGCTAAATGATATTAAAGAAAAATATGGCGTACCAATTATTACAGATGTACATGAGCCTTATCAAGCTGCACCCGTTGCTGAAGTTGCCGATATTATTCAGCTTCCCGCCTTTTTAAGTCGTCAGACAGATTTGGTAGCCGCAATGGCAAAGACAGGGGCAATTATCAACATCAAAAAAGCTCAATTTTTAGCCCCGCATGAAATGCGGCACATCATTAATAAATGCCTAGAAGCAGGCAATGATAAGGTGATTTTGTGTGAGCGTGGTAGTGCCTTTGGCTATAATAATCTTGTGGTGGATATGCTAGGCTTTGACACCATGAAGGCGATGAATGTGCCTGTGTTTTTTGATGTAACGCACGCCTTACAAGAGCCGGGGGCGAGAGTAGACAGTGCAGGCGGTAGACGCCATCAAATTACCACACTTGCCAGAGCAGGTATGGCAACAGGACTAGCTGGACTGTTTTTAGAAGCCCATCCTGACCCTGATAAAGCCAAATGCGATGGACCTTGCGCACTGCGTTTGTCTCAACTTGAACCGTTTTTACGTCAAATCAAAAAATTAGATACTTTGGTAAAAGGTTTTGAAGTACTTGACACCCAATGATTTTATTGATTGATTGCTTGATAAATGGTTTTGATTACTTAATAAGCAAGCAGCTAAATTTATTAGGTGTCCACCTAGGCATTGTTTCGTGATTTTAATGGATTTTTGTGTTAGAATAAATCCAGATAATTTAGGTTTATTTATGATGCTTAAACTTGTGTTAAGGATAAATTATGTACGCTGAAGACACCAAAAACGTTGCCACCATTAAAGATATTGTAGCTCGTGAAATTCTAGACTCCCGTGGTAATCCTACGATTGAAGCGGATGTTATTCTAGCTAATGGCGTGTGTGGGCGTGCTGCTGCGCCCAGCGGGGCTTCTACTGGTTCAAGAGAAGCATTGGAGTTAAGAGATGGCGACAAATCTCGTTATTTGGGTAAAGGCGTCAAAAAAGCAGTAACTAATGCCAACAGCCAGATTCGTAGCGCGCTTTTGGATATTGATGCTGCCAATCAAAGTGAAATTGACCGTATTTTAATTGACCTGGACGGTACAGATAATAAAGGTAATCTTGGGGCCAATGCAACCCTTGCTGTATCACTTGCTGCCGCTAAAGCTGCTGCAATTTCTCAAAATCTGCCTTTGCATCAGTATATCGCTAATTTACGCGGGCAGACTTCTTTATCCATGCCTGTGCCAATGATGAATATTTTAAATGGTGGAGCTCATGCAGATAACACCGTTGATATTCAAGAATTTATGATTGAACCTGTTGGTTTTAGTAGCTTTTCTGAGGCATTACGTGCAGGAACGGAAATTTTCCACAGTCTAAAATCTGTTTTAAAAGCTCAAGGACTTAATACTGCTGTTGGCGATGAAGGTGGATTTGCTCCAAATTTACGCAGCAATGAAGAAGCCATTACAGTCATCATGCAAGCGATTGAAAAAGCAGGTTATACTGCTGGAAAAGATATTTATCTAGCACTTGATTGTGCAGCCTCTGAATTTTATAAAAATGGTCAATATATTTTGGCAGGGGAAGGTAATAAAGCCTTTAACAGTCAAGGTTTTGCTGATTATTTGGCATCCTTAACTCGTCAGTATCCAATTATTTCTATTGAAGATGGACTTGATGAAAGTGATTGGGATGGTTGGGCGTATCTAACCAAACTGATTGGTGATAAAGTTCAATTAGTTGGCGATGATTTGTTTGTTACTAATCCTAAAATTTTACAAGAAGGTATTGATAAACATATTGCCAATGCGATTTTAATTAAATTTAACCAAATCGGCACATTAAGTGAAACATTGGATGCCATTTATTTAGCCAAACAAAATGGTTATGCCACTATCATCAGTCATCGTTCTGGTGAAACAGAAGATGCTACCATTGCTGATTTGGCAGTTGGAACAGCAGCTGGTCAAATTAAAACAGGTTCACTGTGCCGTTCTGACCGTGTTGCTAAATACAATCAATTACTTCGTATTGAACAGCAAGTAACAGCAGCATTCCGCGGTAAACTTGAGTTTATTGGTTTGCGAGGCTAACTATTATGAAATTGCCAGTATTGGGCTTAGTTGGCGAAAAATTATCCATTAAAAAACGGCAAAAAATTCGTTTGTTGCCAAGTTTTGTTGGGTATTCTTTGCTGATTGCGTGCGCGATACTGGCAGTTTTATTATTACAGTATCAATATTGGCGTGGTGAGTTTGGTTACTTTCAATTAGAAGAATTAAAATCACAAGTTAGAAGGCAAGAAGCTATTAACAAACGCCAAGAGTATATCAATCATGCGCTTCAGGCAGATATTTCTGATTTAAAATTTGGCACATCTGCCATTGAAGAACATGCACGTATGGATTTGGGTTTTATTAAACCCGGAGAAACATTTGTACAGGTTTCTGTCGCTTCATCGGTAGTTTATGATGATGAGCCGAGTGCTGATACATCGGTTGCTAATGAACCTATTGATGAAGATACGTTAACCGATGACAAACCTGAGAACTAATTTTTACCCTCCAAATTCTCCCCAAAATTTTGCTACCCCAATTCACGCCTTAATTGTTGCTGCAGGTAAAGGCAGTCGTTTTGGGACAGAGGTTCCAAAACAATATTTAAAAACACAAGACAAAACCATTTTGCAGCACAGTGTCGCCCGATTAAATCACCCCCAGATTACTGATTTAACAATTGTAATTGCTCCAGATGATAAAGTTGCCTCAAACCTATCTTTTGAGTTTTCCCACCCAATTTATTTTGCTTGTGGTGGCTGTGAGCGATTTTTATCAGTTCAAAATGGTGTAAAAGCCATTATTGAGCGTGGGGCGGGCGATGATGACTGGGTGCTGATTCATGATGCAGCCCGTCCTTGTTTGGCGTTGCCTGATTTAGCAGCCTTGATAGCCAAAATCCAAAAAACTCCTAATTTGATAGGTGCAATACTGGCAAGCCCCGTTACAGATACCATTAAGTTTGTTGAAAATCATACCATCAGTCATACCATTGACCGAAGTCAATTATGGGCAGCGCAAACTCCACAAATTTTCCACCTTAAAGCCTTAGAAAAAATGCTACAAACCGTCATTGCTAAAAATCTTATAATTACAGATGAAGCCAGCGGTTTTGAAATGATGGGTGAAAAAATCGCAATTGTGCCTAGCAAACATATAAACATCAAATTGACCTATCCACAGGATTTGATGCTGATACAAGCGCTATTGACACAGGATTAAGATGATTTGGCTTATCTTTATTTTGGTGGTTTTACTGGTTTTTGGCGTATTAACAGCATCAGCTGATTTGGGTGTATCAACCATTGGTTTTTTGTCATCAGACGTTATCCAAACAAACAGTGTATTTTGGTTATTAAGCTTTTTGTGGATAGTTTGTGTTTGTGCGCTTTTATCACAAAAATTTTGGCAAAAAAGTAAAACAACTGTAGGTTTGATAAAAAATCTATCGTTTGGTGGCTTTATTTTTAGCATGCTTGGTTTTTTGGGCTTGTTTGTCATTCAGACGTTGGTTATTTACCAAGACTTTTATCAAAAAATTCCCAAAGAAAGTTATACTGTTACAGCGACTGTCCGCATCTTAGAAATTAGCGACAGTGTGTATGATGAAAAATTAGGCACTCATTATCGTCAAAAAGCGGTTATTAGCGACTTAAAATTTGCTGATAATACCCATCGATATGCTCAAAATGCATATAATAGCGAAAATCCATTTTATACGCCAGAAGCTCCTAACGTTAAGAAAAATATCACATTGCCCAAAGAACTTACAGTGCTTTTGACGGCAAATGCTAAAAAAGACCAACTTTCAAATAAAAAATCAAACACAGCAAAATCTCAATCAGAATTTTTGGTACTCAATCAGCTAGTTCCAAATACTCAAACGACGATGACGCTAGTTATCTCGCCTGTTAGCAAAGAAATTGGGGCAACAGGTTTTGATGGCTATCGATGGTTGGCAACTCGTCATATTCACGCCAATGCAAAAATTTTATCGGTTGAAGATAAGATAGTTTCTGCACAAGCATCAGGTGTAGATATTTATTTGCAAACACTGCGTCAAACACTGCGCAATCATTTTTATCAAGGCTGGCATAACCTATCAGAAGACCAGCGTCAAACCAAAGCTGTAACATTAAGTCTATTAACAGGCGATAGAGCGTTAATTAATAAAGATACAAAAGATTTGTACCAAACAGCAGGTATTTCACATTTGCTGGCAATTTCTGGAACCCATGTGGTATTTTTGGCAATTTGTTTGGCCTTATTGGTTGTTTTTGTAACCAATAAATGGTTTTATAATTTGTATCTGTTTGTTTCTAGTAATACACTTAGACTTTGTGTCATGATAGGGGTGAGTCTGATTTATGCAATGTTTACAGGCTTTGAAGTTCCCGCAATGCGCACGGTTTATATGCTGATTGCAGCAGTGATGGCTAGACGTTTGGCAATGCCTTTTGCTACACATCAAATTTTGGCGGTAACCGCTTTGGTGATGATATGGTTAGACCCATTTGTGGTGTGGCAGGCGGGATTTTGGCTGTCTTTTGTAGCAGTACTGCTTTTGATGCGTTATGAAAATAATACAGTCAATGATAAAAAAGCATTTAATATCAAACAGCAAGTTGTGGATTTAATAAAACTGCAAACCTGGCTTTTTATCACCATGTTACCAATATCAGTATTGCTATTTGGTAAGGTGTCTTTGTGGGGACTTGGGGTTAATTTATTCGCGGTGGGTTTGTTTGGCGCAATCATTGTGCCTATCAATCTTATGGCAGGAATGATTTATAGTGTAATGCCATCTTTAGCGACTTTATTATGGGATTTATCAGCATTAATACTGGGTAAGTTTCACGATATAACGGCGTTTTTAACTGCCTTTAATCAAGATTTATGGATTTATCATCAACTGGGCAGTATTGCTATTTTATTTGGTGTGTTGGCAATCATACCTTTTGTCATACCAATCTTTAATAAGCGTTTTACTTGGATTGCATTATCAGTTTTGGCAATGATGGCAATAAATAAACCAACTCAAATAAGCGACTTTGACATTCAGGTGCTGCCAAGTGATGACTATGGTATTAGTCAAATCTTAATGCGTCAAAAAGACGCTGACCCTGCCAGTGTCAATAATCAGGCGGTTTGGTTATTTGTGGCAGATTTTTCAGGACGTATTAATGCCAAGCATGGAAAAATTTTATTAGAAAATCTTAAAAAGCAAGGGATTACGCACCTAACAGGGGTAGTAATGCAGACGCCAAGTAAGCAGTTTTTTGATGTTATCAATCAATTAAACTCAAAGATTCCTATTCACCGTTATTGGCAGGCAGGCGCTTTTGAAAATCAAAGTACACTTGCAATGAGTGCTTGTGCTGATGGGCAAGTTTGGCAAGGCGATGGTTTAAGTGTGCGGGCAATTACAGGTTGGCAGGAGATTGACAATCAAATGGTTTGGGGCTGTAGTTTAAAAATAATCAGTAACCAAAAACCAACAATTAAAAATGCATTGATAATTCATGATAATTTGGATGATAAACAAACTTATCAGATTATTATCAATGGAGCGGCTGATAAGAAGGTTTGGCAAATATTTGATAAAATTTGTCCAGTGCCAACCGCCCAAAACAGCATAGACAGTACGGATGTATGGATAACTCACACTCAAGGTGCGATGACATCCGAGATACTGGCGCGAGCAAATCCAGCCAGTATGATGTTTACCGATAAAAATACCAGTCAAAATCATCAAAAAGCTCAACAAATAATGGCAGAAATATTGCCCTAATGTGGGCTGTCATTTTTTGATGGTTTTGGTAAAATAAGCATTTTAATTAGGTAATATTATTATGGCATGGCCTCCAAATCCCGATAAACCCACCCAAAATAATTCTGCATCTGGACAAAAACCTTTTTCACATTTGCAAACACCACCAGCTGGCAAGGAGTGGCAATTATTGGAAAAAACCCTGATGGCAAGCATTGATGAACAAAGAAAGGCTCGTCGATGGGGGATTTTTTTTAAATTATTAACCTTTGCTTACATTATTTTTATTTTACTTGCGTTTGGGCGCGGTTGTTCAACAGCGCATTCGCCAAACTTGCCAATTGGCGCTCATGAGCCGCATTTGGCAGTGGTGGATGTCAATGGTGTAATTGCTAGTGATGGTGAAGCCAATGCCGATGCAATCAACACCGCTTTAATAGAAGCTTTTAAAAATCCTAAAGCCAAAGCAGTTGCATTGGCAATCAATTCACCCGGCGGTTCTCCAGTGCAGTCTGATGAGGTTTGGCAAACTGCAAGAGAGCTTAAAAAAACATACCCTGATAAAAAACTCTATGCTGTTATTGGTGATTTAGGAGCAAGTGGAGCGTATTACATTGCATCCAGTGCCGATGAGATTTGGGTCAATCCTTCAAGTTTGGTTGGTTCTATTGGCGTGATTATGTCCAGCTACAATGTAGAAGAGTTGATGAAAAAGGTTGGCGTTAAGTCAGCAACGATGACATCGGGTGAATATAAAGACATTATGAGTATCACCCGACCCATGACCGAAAGTGAACGCCAACACGTTCAAAAATTGCTTGATATTACTCATCAAAATTTTATTAATGCTGTTAAAGAGGGGCGTGGAGACAGGCTTAAAGACCCAGAAACCAATAAATTGTTTAGCGGGCTTTTTTGGACAGGCAGTCAATCCATTGAACTTGGACTTGCCGACAAAGTGGGCAGTATCAGCACTTTAAAAAAACAATTGGAAGTGGAAAATACCGTAAATTATACCTACAGCGACCCTGTACAAAAGATTTTTGATAAATTTGGGGTGCAAGTTGGTAAAGGTTTAGGTCAGGGTGTACAGATGAGTTTTGAAAAAGAGCAAGGCAAATTGCAATAATACACAATATGATTGTCTCTTTTAAAAAATCAAAAGTAGCTAAAAAGCGCCTTTGAGGCGCTTTTTTTGCATTCTTTTTAAGCAAAAGGTTTTTTAAGTATGACGGTTGAAAATTTTTTAAATATTTTTAGTCAAAAAGGCTGGCAAATGCCAAATCTTAATCATCAAAT
>CAKAQU010000033.1 GCA_916720335.1 uncultured Moraxella sp.
TGTCTGAAAATTTGGTAAATGAGGTATTTTTTTTAATTGGTATAATGTCTTAGCACGTTGGCAAAACGCTCTTTTATCTGCCGTAATTATAATGGGAAATTTGAGTATATCAGCGTGATGAACTAACACATCCAGCACGATATCCATGCCAATACCCGCAGGCTCACCTGTTGTAATCAGTAATGGCTTTTGCATCACTTTCTCCTTTAACTTCATTAAGACTATTTTAAACACTTTTATGCTTTTTGACAAAGTCGTAAATTTGATAATCTACCATCAAGTTGTATGTTAAAATAACAGCCCAAAATTAGAGTAGAGAAATTTATGAACACGCCCAGTGCCACCGAAACAGACACTCAACTGAGCCAAACAGAAAATAAGCTTGGCGTACAACCGCCACATAATATTGAAATTGAGCAATCATTACTTTCATCGCTGATGAATGTTGATGAGTCTTTTGACCAAGTATCTGAATTTATCAAAGCCAGTGATTTTTATGGTGAGCGCCATAAAATTATTTTTGATACCATACATCATTTGGCTTATGTTAATCAACCATATGACATTGTCATGGTGTATGATACTTTAAAACAGCAAAACCTTTTGGATTTAATTGGCGGTGAAGAGTATTTAACGCAAATCAACCAAAGCACGTCATCGGCATTTAATTTGGTTTCTTATGCAAGAAGAATTCGCGAACTTTCGGTATATCGGCAATTGATTGCTGTGGGTAATAATTTATTAACCCTCGCTCACCAGCCTAAAAAACAAAGCCTAGAAGAGCTTTTGGATAAAATAGAATCTGATATTTTTAGCATTAATGAAAGTTATACCAATAATGATAAACGTCAAGGCGTGCAAAATGTTGTAGAAATTTTAGAATCGGTAACATCGTATTTACAAGAGATGAAAAGCAGACCTGATATGATGACAGGCCTTAGAACGCCTTTTGATGAGCTGAACAATAAAACCCAAGGATTGCAAAAAGGCGATTTGGTGATTGTTGCAGCGCGCCCATCCATGGGAAAAACCACGTTTGCATTAAATTTGATTTCAGAAGCCTTGGTTGCAGGATTACCAGTTATGATGTTTTCGATGGAAATGCCTGCTGAAGCCATTATGATGCGAATTTTATCAGCTTGGTCAAATATTCATCAAAGCTCCATACGTTCAGGTAAATTAACAGAGGTAGAGTGGCAGTCGTGTTTTGCAGCGATGGAATTTTTTCAACATACTCATTTTCATATAGATGCGCGTAATAACTTATCTCCAACCGAACTGCGTTCTACCTGCAGACGCGTTGCCAAAAACTATGATGGTACTTTAGGCATGATTGTGGTGGATTATTTGCAATTAATGAAAGTTCCGGGCATACAAAATAACCGAGTCCAAGAAATTGCTGAAATTTCTCGCAGCCTAAAAGCCCTTGCGCGGGAAATGAATTGCCCTGTTGTCGCTTTATCGCAGCTAAATCGTGGTTTGGAATCACGTACTGACAAACGCCCTGTGATGGCAGATTTGCGCGAATCTGGAGCGATTGAACAAGATGCTGATTTGATCATGTTTATTTATCGAGATGAAGTTTATAAAAAAGATAAACCCGATAATAAAGGCTTGGCAGAGATTATTATTGGCAAACAGCGTAATGGCCCGATTGGCAAAATCCCATTAAGATTTATTGGAGAATACACACGTTTTGATAATTGGCAAGAAAGCGTTCCTAACGATTTTGAAGCAGAATAGCAAATAAAAGAAGTTTTTAGTACGTAATCTAAAATATTTATCAATAACAAAGATAAGGAATACCATGCGTAGCGCAAATATTTTGATTGATAAAAATGCTCTAATACATAATTTAGAACAAATAAAAAAACAAGCGCCCAATGCTCAAGTTTTAGCTATGGTAAAATCAAACGCTTATGGGCATGGCGTAAAATGGGTTTTGGACGGTTTAAAAGATGCCGATGCTTTTGGAGTTGCAACATTTTTAGAAGCCTTGGAAATTAATGATTTATATCAAAAAAAAGTTACTGGCAAAAAGCCCATTGTACTTATTGAAGGGGTATTTAGCGAGCAAGAATGGCAAAAAGCGGTGGATTATGATTTTGGTATGGTAATTCACTGCGAGCAGCAGGTGCAGTGGGCGGAGGCTTATTTACCAAACAGCAATTCTTTTAGTCAAACCGTTTGGTTAAAGTACAATACTGGCATGAATCGCTTAGGTTTTGATAAAAAGAAACTTCCTAGCATCGCTAAACGTCTCTTCCAAAAAGGCTATCGGCTGATTTTAATCAGTCATTTTGCTTGTTCTGACGATAAAAACCATCCAATGAATGATGAGCAAATTACCGCTTTTGATAACATGCTTACTTTGTTAAAACAAACCATCGACCCTAATATTGGCGGTTCTTTATGCAATTCAGCAGGCATTATCAACTTTTCAAACCATCATTACGACTGGATTCGCCCTGGCATTGCTTTGTATGGAGCCAGCCCTTTTGCACATAAAACCGCCAAGAGTCTTGGGTTAAAACCTGTGATGACATTTTGTGCCAAAATCATGGCAGTTCATCAGCTTATGGCAGGCGAGTGTGTAGGCTATGGAGCACTTTGGCAAGCAAAAAATGATGCCAAAATCGCCATTGTCAGTATTGGTTATGGCGATGGCTATCCAAGAGTAGTTAAAAATGCTTATATCACCCTCAAACAAGACAATAAAGAGTATCAAGCCCCTATCATTGGACGCGTTGCGATGGATATGCTTATGATTGATGTCAGTCTTTTACCCGATACAATCGACGTAGGTTGTGATGCGGTGCTATGGGGGCAAGCGCCCAGCGTGGATGAGGTGGCAAATTGCGCTGATACAATTGGTTATGAATTACTTTGCCAAACCACAATTCGCCCAAATCGCTTTTTAGTCTGATTAATGACCATTAAAAGACTTTGATGGACTGGTCAAGCCAAAGTAACAATGCTATACTTGGCATTTAGTCATAGCCCACAAGGAATGAGCCATGAGTGTTCGTCACTTTTTAACTTTAATGGATTTTAGCCCAGATGAATTAAAACATCTGATTAAACGCGCCAGCCAATTACGTCAAATGCAGCATAACGGCGAAATTTACCGCCCCTTTGTTGGTCGCACACTTGCAATGATTTTTGAAAAATCCAGCACTCGCACCCGCGTGTCATTTGAGACAGGTATGGGGCAATTTGGTGGTCAAGCTCTATTTTTATCCCCTAATGATACTCAGCTTGGACGTGGTGAACCCATTGAGGATTCGGCACGTGTTATCAGTAGCATGGTAGACATCGTAATGATTCGCACGTTTGCACACGGTCGTGTTTTGGCGTTTGCCCAACATTCGTCAGTGCCGGTCATCAATGCTTTAACGGATGATTTTCATCCATGTCAATTGCTTGCTGATATGCAGACCTTTTTTGAACATCGTGGAGACATTGCTGGTAAAACCGTTACTTGGATTGGCGATGGTAATAATATGTGCCATTCTTATATGGTTGCTGCCAAACAATTTGGCTTTAATCTAAAAATTTCTTGCCCCGATGGTTATTTGCCAAACATTGACCTACAAAAACAGTATGCTGACTGTATTGAATTGATAAAAGACCCGGTCGATGCAGTTAAAGGCTCGCATTTGGTGGTTACTGATGTTTGGGCAAGCATGGGGCAAGAAACCGAGCAAAAACAACGAGAAAAAGACTTTAAAAATTATCAAGTCAGTCGAGAGCTTTTAGATAAAGCAGATAGTGATGTGTTATTTATGCACTGTTTGCCTGCCCATCGTGGTGAAGAGATTAGCGTAGATTTACTCGATGATGAACGTTCAGTAGTTTGGGATGAAGCAGAAAATCGTTTACATACCCAAAAAGCGTTGATGGAATTTTTATTACTCTCCCATCTAAGTTCTTAATTTTTATAAATAAAAAAAGGCTTTAGTTGTATTTAAAGCCTTTTTTCTATTTTATAATGACTAAAATTTACTTTATTGAAATAATCACTCATCAATAAAAGAAAGCCAATCTTTATATTTATCATTGCGACCCTGTACTACATCAAAATATAAAGATTGCAATTTTTCGGTCATTTCTCCACGAGTCCCTGAACCAATCACACGGTCATCGTATTCACGAATGGGCGTAACTTCAGCGGCAGTACCCGTCATAAAAATTTCATCCGCTAAATAAAATTCATCCCGTGTAATACGACGCTCATAAACCTTAATCCCCAAATCTTGGGCAAATGTCATGATAGTTCGGCGAGTAATGCCATCTAATGCCCCGCCTGCCAAATCTGGAGTGTGTAACTCACCATTTTTAACTAAAAATAAGTTTTCCCCACTACCTTGACAGACGTAACCTTGTGGGTCCATCAAAATTGCTTCATCATAGCCAGTTCTGGTTACTTCTTGATTGGCTAAAATAGAAACTGGATAGTTACTAGCGGCTTTGGCTTTGCACATAGTAACATTTGGATGATGATGAGTGTAGCTGGATGTTTTAACGCGAATGCCGTTTTTAATACCCTCTTCACCTAAATAAGCGCCCCAACTCCAAGCGGCAACCGCTGCATGAATGGTGTTATCGCGCGCTGATATGCCCAATTTTTCAGAGCCTACCCAAATTAAAGGACGGATATAAGCTGAAGACAATCCATTGCCCAAAACAACGTCCTTTTGAGCCTGCATAAGCTCATCAAAACTATATGGTACATTCAGTTGAAAAATCTTTGCTGAATTTAATAAACGCTCAGTATGTTCTTTTAGACGAAAAATTGCTGTACGGCCATTGGGTGTTTGATAGGCACGCACGCCTTCAAATACTGCCAAACCATAATGTAAACTGTGCGTTAAAACGTGAATTTTTGCGTCGGGTTGTTCAACAATTGTGCCGTCCAGCCATAATTTGCCATCTTTTGTTGCCATATTCATAAATTTTCTACCAATGACCTGTTACTATAATAAACCTATGATAAACATAAATTAAAACCAAAGATTTTAGCACCGATTTTATTTTTTGTCTAAGAATTTTCATTCAAGCAGGTTGTCTACTTCAGCGATTGCGGTTTCAGTTAAAACAAATTGTCTTACATCATTAAGCATGGTGGTATCGAAATTGTGAATAAATGAAAATGATAATTTTCTTTGGGGGTCAGCAAATGCCACTGAACCATTGTAACCCATATGCCCATAAGCAAGCGGTGTGTATTGCAGACTAAATAAGCGATGAAAGCCCATACGCCAGCACATATCAGCGGGCATGACCGCATCAAAACCATCAACTCGAATCTCCCGCATTTCATGCAAGGTTTTAGTATCAATGTATTCTACATCTTGCCAAACACCATCATTAGCGTGCATGGCATATACTTTTGCTAACGCATTGGCAGTAGAAACGCCATTGGCAGCTGGAATCACCGCTTGAAGTACATCATCACGGTGATATTCCAATCCATCTTTACCATTGGGCATCAAGGCATTTTTATAATTTGCCAAATTCATCCGCGTGGTGTCAAAATACAGTTTATTGATATTTGCTGTTGTAATGGGCGTATCTTGTAACACCTCTTGCCACAATGGTGTGATGGGGTAATTAGAAAGCTGATGCAAAATTTCTGGAGTATCAGGTTTTAACAAAGGTTTTTTGCGGTGAGTGGGATTTTCGTAAAAATAACGTACAGGTTTGGCGACTTGACCTAATTTTTCTTTAGGCAACCCATAAAATAGCTCACCTTGAATGTCTAGAGGTTTGGCTAAATATTCATCCAATGCTTGTTGCAGTGATAAACCAGTTACTCGTTCAACCACATTTCCCAAAATCCATCCTGACACCAAAGCACTATAAGCGCTGGCGTAGTGATGCTTTTGCTGACCTTGAGGAACACTGGGCACCATATGGGCAACTTTATCACTCATCAACTGCCAATCTAAAAGCTCATCAACATCGCTTTTGATACTGGAAATATCAAACAGCCCCGCAGTATGAGTTAAAATATGTTTTAAACTAATGTGTTCTTTACCATATTTAGCAAAATTTGACCAGATTTGACAAATTGGCGTATGGTAATTTAATTGTTTTTTGGACACCAAAATAGCAATCAAGGTTGCCATAATGCCTTTGCCAATGGAAAAATTGACTGATAGTGTGTGTGAATTCCAAGCTTTATCTGCCAAAGCTTGACCAAACGAAGTATCCACAACCTTTTGGTTGTTATGATAAATAACCAATGAGCCGCCAGCGGGAGAGTCGCCAAACTCTAACGTTTTTAATAAATTGGGAAAATCTTGCCAAGTCACTATTTTTTCCTATGTCAAAAATTACAAAAAATCAATTGGTTGTTAAAAAATCAATCACGCCTGTCATATGCAATTTGTCACTGTCACTGGCATAAATTGCAAATTGTATCTTATTTATTTCTTTTTTAGCAAATAAACGCACTCTGGACGGCAAAAAAATAGGAGTATAAAAATCGGTTGTTACTTGATAGGATTTTGGTAAGTCGTAAAATTGCGACAAAGCACGCGCCTTTGACCACATTCCATGAGCAATGGCGCGCGGAAACCCAAACGCTTTAGCAGATAACGCATGTAAATGAATTAAATTAAAATCCCCCGAAACAAATGCATAACGTCTGCCTATGTCTTCATCCACTTCAATAGTATCAATTAGCTGACCTATCGGCGCGGCAGCTGTCATGACCATATTTTGTTTTTCTTGTTTGGCTTTTTCCCGTTCTTCTTTGGTCTTTTTTTGCCGTGATAAATAAGTAGAAACGCCCTGCCAAACCACCTCATCAGATACCTTAGCTTCCATAATAAAATCAAACTGCTGACCGCGTTTATGGGGTGTTAGGTTATCCAAACGCACAGTCATACTGACAATTTCGGTATCATAAACAGGGCGATAACAAACAACCTGGTTATGCAAATGCACAAGTCCAAGCATTGCAAAAGGAAAATTATCTTTTGCCATGATATTCATTTGTAATATTTGGGCTTGCACTGAAAAATAAGTTGCTGGCACCCGACCATCATTTGCAAAACCGCAAATTTTACGATAATCACTCAAATTTTGTTGGTCAATAACCAGTTTTTCTACCGTATAAATATCACTAGGTAAAGTTGATGCCTTATCATCATGATTGGGAATCAAGCTCTTAATCACATTTGCATATGTGCTGTGCAGTTTGGGCAATTCTTGATAAACATGAGTTTGGCAAATCTGTGCTGATTGTGTGTCTTGTTGTGTCATTATGATTTCCTATTGATTCCATATATACAAATTTATGCGCCAAGTACACTTTGCCCACAAACACGCAGTACTTGACCGTTAAATCCATCTGCATTTGGCGACATTAACCAAGCAACTGCTTCAGCAACATCGATGGCAAGTCCGCTTTGATTCATAGCATTCATACGCCTTCCCGCCTCTCTTAAAGCAAAAGGAATTTTTTGAGTCATGGTGCTTTCAATAAATCCTGGAGCAACCACATTGATACGTTTATGTCCTAATGCAAACACAGATGCAAGTGACTTTCCAAAACCGATCACACCTGCTTTAGAGGCAGCATAATTGCTTTGTCCAAAATTACCAGAAATGCCAGCAATTGACGAAATGCATACCACGCGCGCCTGGTCGCTGAATACTGACTGATTTAACATTTGCTGAGTTAGATTGACCATTGCTGATAAATTCGTATCCATCACAGCTTGCCATTGTAAAGGACTCATTTTTGCCAGTGTTTTATCGTCAGTGATTCCAGCATTATGTACCACGCCGTCTAGTGACGCCACTTCTTGGATTATTTTTTGACAAAGATTAACGCTTGCGTTTGACTCTGTAATGTCTATGGGTAGAATGTGTATTCTAGATGAATTTGTAAATGCATCTGAGCTGTGATGATTTTGTCTGATGACATTCATCTGATTTGCCATGTGTTCCAATTGGGTTAAATGTTTGGGCAAATCCACGCAATATAAATCCGCTCCTTCTCTTAACAAAACTTGGCAAATTGCTTGTCCGATATGACCTGCCGCCCCTGTAACCAAGATTTTTTTGCCACTTAAGGCGGGTTTTGGGTAAGTGTATTTTAGGCCAGCAACGTCATCATTTAAACCATGACCATCAAGATAAAGGGTTTGTCCTGAAACGTAAGCGCACTTGTGTGATAAGAAAAATTCAAATGCATGCAGCAAATGACCCTTGCAAACCTTGCCAATAGATAAAGCATTTACACAAACGCCCCGCCTTACCTCTTTAGCAAGCGATTTGACAAAACCAATCACCGCACTTTGAGCGGCACTATAGGCTAAATTTACACCCGTATCGGCACAGGTTAAAATTAAAATTTTACCTGAAGGTTTCATGCGTTTTACCAGTGGCGAGAAAAATTGCTGCAGCTGCTGCAATTGTTTTGGGGTTTTGATACCACTAGCATCATACACCACCACTTTAAAAAACATATGTTCATCAAGCAATTTATTGTGCAGACTGTCTTGAGTGGTGACTTTACCATCAAGCGCTGATAAAACTGCCAAAGCTGATTGATAAAAAATACCGTCATCTGCCGCCCCAAACGCCACTTCACCACACAAAGTTGGCTGACTTTGTTCATAACGCTCAAGGCGAGCAGGCGTGGGTAATCCTAGGTTTTTTGCGACCGTTTTACCAAAACCAGATTGGGTGAGTTTGCCGTAATGATCGGTCATGAATTATCCTTAAAACACTGCAAATAAAATAAAAACATTTGTTAGCGAAAATCTATTTTAGCATAAATTTAGTAGACAGATAATGCAAGTGTAAATTAATTTAATACAAATCACTTATCATTTGATTTTTGTCAAAATAGTGTTAAGCTAGGAAAGTTTTTGCTATTTTATACTTCATACTTATTTATTGTTATTCATTATCATTATGAAAGAGTACACACCCAAGCAAGTTATTCAAAAAGTTGCCATCATTGGCGCAAACCGCATCCCTTTTGCCAAAGCCAATACTGTTTATGCTGATGCTAGTGCTGAAGATATGTTAAGTGCAGCCTTATCTGGCTTAATTGAACGTTACAATCTAGCCAACAAAGGTATTGGGGAGGTGGTTTGTGGCACACTATTAAAACCAAACGCACAGTTTAGCTTAACCAAAGAAGCGTTATTAAATACGTCACTACCTGCTACCACACCTGCTTATGATATTTCCCAAGCCTGTGTGACAAGCATGCAAGCAGCGTTTAGTGTTGCCAATAAAATTGCTTTAGGGATTATTGATAGCGCAATTGCAGGCGGGGCGGACAGTGCATCAGACATACCCATTGGTCTGGGTAATGGCGTGCGAAAAGCGCTTTTAAGATTTACTAAAGCCAAAAACACTAAAGAACGCTTATTAGCACTTTTAACCATTAATCCTAAGGAGTTGATTCTACTACCAAATATCAAAGAAGCTAGAACGCGGCTATCCATGGGCGAACACCAAGCATTAACCACGGATATCTGGCAAATTACCAGGCAAGCCCAAGATGAATTTGCGTTTTCTAGTCATCAAAAGTTAGAACAAGCCTACCGAGCAGGTTTTTTTGATACACTGATGAGTCCTTATAAAGGTATACATAAAGACAACGTGCTGCGCACCGATACTTCGCTTAAAAAATTAAATGCACTACCCGTAGTTTTTGGCAAAACCCAATCCAATCCAACCATGACCGCTGGCAATAGCAGTGTCTTAACGGATGGCGCTTCAGTGATGCTGTTAGCATCGGATGATTGGGCGAAAAACAATCAATATAAACCTATGGCTTATTTAACCCATCAAATCACTCAAGCGATTGATTTTATGGGCAAGGATGGCGAAACTGAAGGTTTATTAATGGCGCCCATTTATGCTGTTTCTGCTTTACTGAAAAAAACACAATTATCACTACAAGATTTTGATTTTTATGAAATTCATGAAGCATTTGCCTCTCAGGTTCTTTGCACATTGTCAGCGTGGCAGTCTGATGATTTTTGCCGTCAAAAGTTGGGGTTAAATCAAGCATTGGGCAGCATACATTTAGATAAGTTAAATGTTAGTGGCGGAAGTTTAGCTACAGGGCATCCATTTTCAGCGACCGGGACACGTTTAATTGCCAATGCTGCTAAGCTTTTAGAACAAAAAGGCAGTGGTCGGGCTTTAGTGGTCTGCTGCGCTGCTAGCGGTCAAGCAGCCGCTTGCATTTTAGAACGCTAATTGTGTCATATTGCTGGATTAATTTTATTGTTAAATAAATAGGATTGTGGTATGTTGTCTTATGTAATGGTTGAACACAACCCTTCTAAAAAACCCATAGATAAAGTGGTAATTTGGCTACATGGTCTTGGTGCTAGTGGCGATGATTTTGTGCCCTGCGTGCCGCATTTGGGATTAGCTGATGATTTAGCGATTAAATTTATTTTTCCTAACGCACCAAAAATTGCAGTTACCATTAATGGCGGTTATGTGATGCCTGCCTGGTATGATATTTTACAAATGAACCTTGAGCGGGTGGTAGATATTCAACAAATTCAGGCATCCAGTCTTTTAATTGATGAGCTGGTAAAACATGAAATGGTAAATGGTATTGATAGTAAAAATATCATCATTGCCGGATTTTCTCAAGGCGGTGCGGTAGCCTACGATTATATTTTAACCAGTGATATCCAATTGGGCGGGCTTTTGGCACTATCGACCTATTTTGCCAGTAAAGATTATATCCAAAAAATCAAAACAAATTGCAATATTCCCACCTTAATTCATCACGGGCAGTTTGATGATATTGTTCCGATGACGCTTGGCATGTCAGCAAAACAGAGTTTAGAGCAACTAGGGCTTACTCCACAATTTGTGAGCTATCCTATGGCACATCAAGTTACCCTAAGTCAGCTTCAAGATATTGGCACCTGGTTTAATCAAATTTTTTCAAAAAATACTTGACTAATGATAAATATTTAGTAGAATAGCCAAGCTAGTGCGGGAATAGCTCAGTTGGTAGAGCACAACCTTGCCAAGGTTGGGGTCGCGAGTTCGAATCTCGTTTCCCGCTCCAAATTGTTTAAATCCAAATCTTTTATAGGTTTGGATTTTTTTATAAAAATTTTTCAGCTTTGCTTTAAAAAGTACACTATGTAATTTTTTTGTGATTAATTAAAAAAACCCCATAAATACTGGGCGGTATTTATGGGTAAAAACAACAAGTTTTATATTAATCTTATTTAGTTTGTTTGGGGGTTATCCCTGCGCTCTTTTTTGACGTACAATTTGATAATTACGTCCTAAGTACCAAATTGGCGCTGAAATAATATGCACTAAACGAGTAAATGGGAAAATCAAAACAATGGTAATGCCTAATGCAACGTGTAATTGATAAACCAAATCAATATGATTTAGATTTGACATTGCAACCATCGGGCGGAAAATTGTAATATTTTGAACCCAATTAGATAGCGCAACCATGACTGAACCATCCATATGCTTAGTAGAAGCAAAAATAGTTGCTAGACCTAAGTTTAATTGGATAAATAAAATCACCAAAACTAACTTATCAGCAAAGCTAGAAGTATGGCTAATGCGTGGGTCTGTAAAGCGACGAACCAACAACATCAAAAGCCCAATCCAGCAAATTACCCCCATGATTCCACCTGCAGCCATTGCTAAAAGCTGTTTTTGTGAAGAAGAAATAAAATGCTCATAGACAGCATGTGGTGTCATCATACCTACAAAATGTCCGCACAAAATACCAATAATGCCGATATGGAACATGTTACTGGCGATACGCATGCCTTTATCGTTAAGCATTTGGCTTGAACCTGTTTTCCATGAATACTGTGACAAGTCAAATCTTGCCCAAGTACCAATCAAACATACCGCTAGTGCAATGTAAGGATAAATCCCAAAAATAAACACCTGTAGCCAATTTAAATGTGCAAGACTATCTGTACTTGTGGTTAAAGCGGTTAAAATCATGCGAGTACTCCCCCAGAATGTTTACTGGTGCTATTTGTCTGTGTACTTGTTTGTGTGTCTGTATTAAATCCAACCCAATGCACAGGAACATCGGTATTTTGGTTTGCTTGTCTTGCCAATGTTTCGGCAATGCGCTGATTGGTTTGATTGGAAGGACAACGTTCTTCTTGTTCTGCTGCCATAAAGTCTACCATCTCTTCTTCCCATTCTTTATCAATGGCTTCAAAAGTGGTATCGTCTTCAGGGTTTTTGCCCATTTTGGCAAGTTCATCATCAATCAGTGTCAAGGACTTACCAGCTATTTGCAATAACGCCTTAAACAAGCTGGCATAACTACTATTTTTTTGAATCAATCTTGCACCCAAAAGCGCAATAATATGGCTAACCTCAGCAATCTCCATACGAATGGCAATATCATCATCCGTTTTGGTGGCTTGATAAGATAAAAACTCAAGATACATTGGCAAATAATCAGGCAATTCCTTGACATTAATCTCAAAGCCTGCCTTTTCATATTGTGCCATCAAATCCACCATCGCCTGACCACGGTCACGACTTTCGCCGTGAACGTGTTCAAAAAGCCATAATGAAAGCGCGCGACCTCTTTCAAATAGACTGTCATAGCGGGCTTGGGCTTCAATATCACCAAGGTTTTCTAACTCATTGGTTAATGTGATGATTTCTTGGCGTACTTCAGGGCTGATTAATACTGACTTGCCTACAATACTTCTGCACTCATCCAAGACGCCTGCAAAAAATAACTCATCACGGGGATAATCCATCAATATGCTGATGACTTTTAATAAAGTGAAATCAAGCACTTAAGCCTCCCATGTTTGAACGGTTTCAATCATTTCACGACGATTAGCCTTGATTTGTCCAAACATATTAACATCATTACCGCCTGAACAGCCAGAACCAAAACTAAATCCACAACCGTTTTTCTCAGCAAATACATCACTTAATGCTTCTTCGCGGTGACTGCTTGGAATGACAAAGCGGTCTTCATAATTAGCAATTGCCAGATAACGATACATTTCTTCTGCTTGTTTTTTGGTCAAACCAACAGCATCAAGCACTTCTTGAGCATCTTTTTTATCAACCAGTTGTAGACGTTTATAAGAACGCATTGCAAGTAAACGTTTTAGAGCAAGACGAACAGGCTGTTCATCACCTGCGGTTAATAAATTCGCTAAATATTTTAAAGGAATACGCAGACTGTCTACATCTGGAATCAGCCCGTCCATACCTACCTGTCCAGCTTCGGCAGCATTTTGGATGGGTGATAGTGGCGGTACATACCAAACCATTGGCAATGTACGATACTCAGGATGCAAAGGCAGAGCTAATTTCCAATCCATCGCCATTTTATAAACAGGGGACTTTTGAGCTGCTTCAATGACACCCATTGGCACACCGTCTTTTAATGCTTGCTCAATAACTTTGGGGTCGTTGGGGTCTAAAAACACATCAAGTTGAGCTTGATATAAGTCTTTTTCGTTGGGGGTGCTAGCCGCTTCTTTAATCTTGTCAGCATCGTAAAGCAAAACACCCAAATAACGAATACGTCCCACGCATGTTTCAGAACAGATGGTTGGCATGCCACTTTCAATACGTGGATAACAGAAAATACATTTTTCAGATTTTCCAGATTTCCAGTTGTAATAAATCTTTTTGTAAGGACAACCAGAAATACACATACGCCAACCACGACATTTTTCTTGGTCAATCAATACAATACCATCTTCTTCACGTTTATAAATTGCGCCACTTGGGCAAGATGCAACACAAGTTGGGTTTAAGCAATGTTCACATAGACGTGGTAAATACATCATAAATGTATTTTCGTATTGACCATAAATGTCAGCTTGAATATTGTCAAAGTTTTTATCTTTGCGACGTTTGGCAAATTCAGAACCTAAGATTTCTTCCCAGTTAGGTCCCCATTCAATTTTTTGAATGCGCTTACCTGTGATTAAAGAACGTGGACGAGCAATTGGTTGATGCTCGCTGATAGGCGCAGTTTGTAAATGCTGATAATCAAAATCAAACGGCTCATAGTAATCATCTAAAGTTGGTAAATCGGGGTTGGCAAAAATATTTGCTAATACACGGAATTTACCGCCAATTTTAGGGTTGATAGAGCCGTCAGCATTACGAATCCAACCACCCTTCCACTTCTCTTGATTTTCCCATTCTTTAGGAAAACCAATACCAGGCTTGGATTCTACGTTGTTAAACCACGCATATTCCATACCTTCACGACTGGTCCAGACATTTTTACAGGTAACAGAGCAGGTATGACAGCCGATACATTTGTCAAGATTTAATACCATGCCAACTTGCGAACGAATTTTCATCAAAAATTCCTTATTGTTATGGTTGCCTAGTTTATCGGGTAAATTTTTTTTATGATAAACATCGGTAAACTCTGAATTTATGGGTATTGTACCCCCTAAAGTAGTTTATAAAAATCACACTAAAGGGGGCTTTCTTATTACTTTATCAA
>CAKAQU010000034.1 GCA_916720335.1 uncultured Moraxella sp.
ACGACCTTTATATAGGTGTGGATGCACAACTTTCTCAACAAAGCGGCGACCTGGTGATGTAGGTTTTGCTTTTACGATAGGCATTTTTGTTATCCTTATTCGTTATTCGCTGTTTCACTAGTGACTTCTTCACCAGCACCGGTTTGTACGTCTGTACCTGTTTTTAAAGTAACATACGCTTTTTTAACGTCACTACGACGTCCAACTACACGACCAAAACGTTTTGTTTTGCCTTTAATATTTAATGTGTTTACTTTTACAACTTCAACACCTTCAAACATCAACTCAACAGCTTTTTTAATTTCACGTTTGGTGGCACTGCTATCTACTTTGAAAACTTGCACGCCAAGGGTATCCCCTAAACGTTGAGATTTTTCAGAAAAAACAGGGGCTTTTAGTACTTGATATAGTCTTGCGTTGCTCATGCAAGTGCCTCCTCAAATTGTTTGGCTGCTTCTACTGTCATGATGACTTTATCAAAAGAAACCAAGCTCACTGGGTCAACTTCGCGAGCACCTAACACATTCACATGTGGAATGTTACGTGCTGACAAATATAAGTTTTCATCAACTTCATGAGTAACAATCAATGCACGTGGAGCATTTAATTCAGCTAATTTTGCAATCAATTCTTTGGTTTTAGGCGCAGAAACACTGATATTATCAACTAATACCAAACGGTCTTGACGAACTAATTCAGCCAAAATGCACTGCATTGCGCCACGATACATTTTACGGTTTACTTTTTGCGACCAATCTTGTGGCTTAGCTGCAAAAGCACGACCACCACCGACCCAAATTGGTCCACGAATAGAGCCAGCGCGAGCGCGACCAGTACCTTTTTGACGCCATGGCTTTTTGCCACCGCCAGAAACTTCACCACGTGTTTTTTGGGCACGAGTACCTTGGCGTGCACCAGCTAGGTAAGCAGTTACCACTTGGTGTACTAAGGCTTCATTGAACACACGACCAAAGGTCACTTCTGAAAGTTCAACCGCCGTACCTGTAACAGTTTTTAAATTCACGTTAATCCCCTTTACTAGGCTTTGACTGACGGACGTACGATTACATCGCCACCGTTGGCACCTGGAAGTGCACCTTTGATGACTAGTAAACCTCGTTCAGTATCCACAGACACGATTTCAAGCCCCTGAACAGTAACACGTTTGTTACCCATTTGACCTGGCATCTTTTTGCCTTTAAATACTTTACCTGGTGTTTGGTTTTGACCTGTTGAACCAAGAACACGGTGTGATACTGAGTTACCATGAGAAGCATCTTGAGTACGGAAATTGTGACGCTTCACACCACCTTGGAAACCTTTACCTTTGCTTTGACCAGTCACATCAACCAACTGACCTACAGTAAATAAATCTGCCAAAATTTCTGCACCAACTTCACGACCTTCTAGGTCAGCTTCATCAGCACGAAATTCCCAAACACCTCTACCAGCGGCAACACCAGCTTTAGCAAAGTGTCCTTTTTGTGCAGCAGTTACACGGCTTTCACGACGCTCACCTGTGGTTACTTGGATTGCGTTATAACCATCGGTATCTACTGTTTTGATTTGTGAAATGCGGTTAGCTGTAACCTCAACTACTGTTACAGGAATAGATGCACCTGCTTCAGTAAAGATTCGGGTCATGCCGCATTTTTTACCGACTAAACCAATCGCCATTTTAGACCTCTTAACTTGTTAATCGTTTATATTAAACCAGCGTTCATTAGCCTAAGGCGATTTGAACATCAACACCAGCTGCCAAATCTAATTTCATCAAAGCATCTACTGTTTTATCAGTAGGTTGCACGATGTCAATCATGCGTTTATGGGTGCGAATTTCATACTGGTCACGAGCGTCTTTATTGACGTGTGGTGATGTCAATACGTTGAACCGCTCAATACGAGTCGGCAAGGGAACAGGTCCACAAACTTGTGCGCCTGTACGCTTTGCAGTATCGACAATCTCTTGTGCCGACTGATCAATCAGACGATGGTCGAAAGATTTTAGTCGGATACGGATTCTCTGGTTAGCCATGCCAACAAGCTCCTAATAAGTATTTTAACTTCCATCTTAATATGATTTCAGTCATTATTTGATCAATTTTTTCAAAGCATTTTTTTAGACAAAATAAAACTTTCCTATTAATCTAACTTTCATTAGTAACAGGAAATTTAGATTTTGAAGTGCCAAAAACGATGCTTCGGCTGTGGCGTTGTTGATATTTACCTAATTTGGAAGGCAAATATATCAAAGGATAAATACAACGCTAAACTAAAAGTGCTGACATTATACATGTTTTTTGATAAAAAACAAGTTATTTTATCTAAATTTTTAGCTGAAAGTTATAAAAACTTTAAGGTGTATTGTTCAGGCAAATAATCTGCCCTAGCCTGTAGCGTTGGTGATAATTTACTTTGTAGATTAAGCTGGCTTAACAACCGACTTTCTTGCAAATATTGAATCACAGCTAAAGAAGCATCAATATTTATTTGTTGATAATTTTGATCATGCATTGGTTTTTCTAATATTTTTTGAATAATTTCAAAAGCAATGGTTTTAGCACTCTTAACTTTGCCGCTACCCTGACAAGTAGGGCAAGTTTGGTTTAAATAATTATTTAATGTGTCTTGCTGTCTTTGGCGCAATAAAATAGCAATGTCTGCTTTTTCGACATAGGTGATTTGTGTATTTATTTTATCTGTTGTCGCTTTATATTCTAATAAATTCAAAACTTCTTTTTTATGGTTATTTGATTTCATATTAATAAAATCAATGACAATAATACCGCCAATTTTTCTTAAAAGCAGTTCATAAAAAATTGTATAAATTGCTTCTATATTAATTTTTTGATAAATATTCAAAATATCTTTGGTTTTTGAACCCGAATTTACATCAATTACTGTCATTGCTTCGGTCTGTTCAATCATTAAAAAACCACCTGATGGTAAATCTACACGATGATTTAAAATATGATTAAAATATTTTTCCACACCAAATTGTTCAAATAAGTTTTTATGTGGATAGTAGTGAATATTTGGTACAAAATTATAAAAAAATTTATTAGCAAAATCAATTACTTGATTATATATTAGCTGGTCATCAATAAAAATATTAGTATCTGATTCAACTTCGTGAATCTCTTGTAAAAAAATAGGTATCTGCTGGTATAATAGAGCAGGTTTTTTATATTGAGGTTTTTTTTGCAAAATGGATTGCCAGATTTCACTTAAATAAGTCAGCTCATTGATTAAATCTTTTTGGTTAGCATTTTGCGCCTGGGTACGAATAATTAATGTGCCTTTTATTGACAAATTACTTAATGACAATATTTTTTGTTTTAGATTATTTTTAATCGATTTTTTGGTGATTTTATTTGAAAATCTTATGATAAGTTCTTTAGACTGACCTTCATTATTTGGTAGATATAAAAAATAACGTCCTGTCAATGATAATAGCATCGTTACCTTAATGCTTTTACTAGATATTGCATCTTTTTGCACTTGAACTAAAATTCGCTGACCTGTATAAAATCTCTGTAAATCGGTCGATTCAGCTATTTCTAAAAAGGCCATTTTCGCTAAACCAATATCCACAAAAATGGCTTGCAAATCAGGCAAAATTCGAGTGATGACACCAAGGTAGATATCACCCAAACGAATATCATCAGCATATTGCAATGATAATTTTTCAACCGTCTGATTATTTAAATACACCATACGGGTCTGGGTTAAGATTTGACTAATTAAGATTTGTCTAGACATAATCTTTTGTCATTTGATTGATTAATGCCAAAGTTTGCGCGAGTGGTAAACCTACAACTGCTGTGTAACTGCCATTAATTTTTTCCACCCAAGCTCCACCAATCCCCTGAATGGCATAAGCCCCTGCTTTGTCCTTTGGCTCACCTGTTTGCCAATACCACTGCTTTTGAGCATCCGTTAAGGTGATAAATGTAACTTCTGTTTGTGATTTAATGATTTTTTGAGCAATAATTTGCCGATTTTTGACTACACTAGCACAAACAGCGGTTAAAATTGTATGGGTTTTTCCTGATAGTTTATCCCACATCAAAAAAGCATCGGCTTGATTTTTAGGCTTACCTAAAATCTCACCTGTTGGTGCAATCGCAATGGTATCGGCCGTTATTAACATTGTCAATTCATGGTTCAGTAATGTACAGGCCTTTTGAGCTTTTGATAAAACCATGCGCTGGCTATATGTTTGAGGGGTTTCATTTGGATTTAACTGTTCATCAATTTCTGCACTCAGTGTATCAAAGCAAACACCTGCTTGAGTTAATAAATCAATGCGTCTTGGCGATGTGGAGGCTAAAACAAGTTTCATCAGATAGTTTCCATTTGATAATCTTTATTAAGTAACATTTATCAATAAGCTCTATCTTTGTGCTGACCATTAATCCAATATAAAGGAAACCAAAACAAAGGAAATAGTGTAATACTGCTCATCAAAGACCCAAAACCTATCCAAGTAAATACATGATGGGAAAATGCTTGTAATATCCACAATAAAGTTTGATAAATCCCAAGCCCAATTGCCGCAAGAACCCATGCTTGGATTAATGTTAATTCCTTAGTGTATAACAGCATAAATCGCAGCGCAAATGCCATTGCAACCGCACAAAACGCCTGATGCCCCAAATGTGTTCCTAATAACAAATCGCAACTTAATCCCACCAAAAACACCGCCCAAACCGACATCATGCTTGAACGATACATAACCCAAAAAGCCAGTACCATCACCAAAAACATGGGGCGAATGCCAAAAGTGTATTTTAGTGGATAAACATTGAGCATGGAAGCCACTACAAAACTGGCTACCATACCTACAATCAAAATGGTCTTAGAACTTGAATTCATGATGCGTTAGCACGCTGGGTGTGAGCAGCTGACTGATTTTTAGTGTCATCTTTAGGTTGAAGAATAAGCACAAAATCGCTGCGCAAAAAATTAGCTGCTGGCGTAACACGAATATCAGCAAAATTATCAGTGTGAGTGGTGTCAATTGCAGCGACCTTACCCACCTTATAACCTGCTGGCATACGTCCACCAAGTCCCGATGAAATCAGTTCATCGCCAACTTTGACATCAGCAGTTTTAAAAATATAATCCAAACTTAAACTGTCTGGCATGCCGCCACCAGAAACCATGGCTTTTTGACCAGTACGTGCCACCACCACCGCCACGGATTGCTGCTCGTCAGTTATCAATAGCAGACGACTGGTGTCATCATAAGAATTGATAATCTGTCCTAAAATACCATTTTCATCAATTACCGTTTGACCAATTTCCACACCGTCTTTTTTACCTTTATTTAAAATAACCACCTGTTTTAAAGGATTGCTATCAGTGCCAATGACTTTGGCAAGCATTAAATGATGGGTGTTGGATAACGTTGTATTTAAAACACCATTTAATCGAGCATTTTGTGCAATTAAGGTATCTTGCACTTGCAGCCTAGCACGCGCTTGTAATAATTCAGTTTGTAAACGAATATTTTCACGACGCAAGGCTTCTTTTGAATATGCAGTACTCTGAGCGTATTCCATCATATAAGATGGAATAACAGACACTTGGTAAATTGGTTGCATTGACGCATGACTGGCACTGCGAAAAGGAGCAAACCAATGTGAATTTTGGCTGTCTAACAACATCAAAACCAATGCCAACACCAAAAATCCAAGTGTCATACGGATATATAATGGTTTTTGGGAAAAAATACTCGGCAACATTGCCAAACCTTTATCAGTATAAAATCAAATAATCATCAATAAAAACAGCAAATGCTGTTTTTATTACTAAACAAAGATAAGATTCAATGACTTATCATGAATAAAGTCTAATGCTTTACCACCACCACGGCTTACACAAGTTAAAGGGTCTTCAGCAACAAAAACAGGCAATCCAGTTTCACGTGATAGCAATTTATCCAAATTGCGCAGCAGCGCTCCACCACCAGTTAACACAATTCCGCGTTCAGCAATATCTGATGACAATTCAGGTGGGGTTTGTTCAAGCGCTTCTTTTACACCTGTTACGATAGATGCTAAAGGCTCAGCTAACGCTTCTTGAATTTCACGTGAAGTCACTGTAAATGTCTTGGGCACACCTTCTGCCATGCTACGTCCGCGTACTTCTACTTCCAAATTATCTTTATCTTCATAAACTGCTGTACCCACTTCCACTTTAATACGCTCAGCAGTGGTTTCGCCAATAATGCAGCCGTGGGCTTTTCTTACATAATTGATGATGGATTCATCAAACAAATCGCCACCCACACGAATAGAATCTGAATATACACAACCTGATAAAGCAATTACGGCAATTTCTGTTGTACCACCACCAATATCCACCACCATGGAACCACTAGCATCATGCACAGGAAGTCCTGCCCCAATTGCTGCCGCCATTGGCTCTTCTAGTAGATGCACGCTGTTTGCACCTGCTGAACGTACCGCTTCCTCAATAGCACGGCGCTCAACCAAAGTGGATTTACAAGGTACACAAACCACAACATTAGGGTCAGCCAAAAAGCGTTTGGCTTTAACCTTGTACATAAAATGCTTCAGCATTTTTTGGGTAACTTCAAAATCAGCAATCACCCCATCTTTTAAGGGGCGAATTGCAGTAATATTATCAGGGGTACGCCCCAACATTTGTTTAGCATCAACGCCAACAGCGGCAACTGTTGGGTTTTGGGTGCGATTTGCTCGCAATGCAACGACCGTTGGCTCATCAAGTACCACGCCCTTACCTGGGGAAAAAATTAAAGTATTGGCAGTACCTAAGTCAATCGCGATATTTGTGGATAAAAATCCGAGTAAGTTCATGGTTTATTTCCAAATTTTTTTACTAAAACAACAAATTTGCGATAATTAAAACAATAAAATTGCCCAAAAATTATACAAATTCTAAAAAGGTTAAGAAATGGTGCTAAATTATACCTGATTTAGACCAAAAAAATCATAATGATTTACTAAAAAAATCATCAATTTGCAATAAAATTTGTCAAAAGATAGAATTTGGTCAGATAAAACATTGATTTTTTACTCAATGTTACAAATTTTATAAAATCCGCAAATTACAAATATTCACTAAACGTTTATTTTCAGTGAGTTTGTTTTACAAATTATTTAAATAAAATTTTGTAAAAATGGTAAATGTAAATATGGTAAAATTGCCAAATTAATCCCTTATTTTAAATCTTTAGGATTATTTATGACAACTTTAACCACTGATGATATTTTGACATGCGCTCGTTTATCTCGTCTTTGTATTGATATGGATACCGCACAAAACTACGCAAGCGATTTACAAAAAATTTTAACCATGATGAGCGTATTGTCTTCGATAGATACGGACAATGTTGCACCACTTGCCAACATTCACGAAAGCTGTCAGCCGTTACGCCCTGATGTTGCTGATGCTCAAATTGACCGAGATGCTTATCAAGCCATAGCTCCAAGTGTACAAGATGGCTTGTATTTAGTTCCGCAGGTGATTGAATAATAAAATAAGTTATTGGTCATGAATTGGTTATCTTGTCTGAAGGTTTTATTATTAGGTATGGTAATGGGCTGTCATCTTGCTTGTGCTGATTTTAATATGCTTATTAAACCATTGACACACCAAACCCAAAATGACAAACAACCGCTTCATCAGGCTCAAAAAATCTATCGTATTTTAGCCAGTAAACAGTACAGCAAACTAAACGTTCATATTCACCCAACCCAAAGGGTGGGTTTTATGATGTATGCTTACACCACCTCCAACCAGTACGTTCGCCGTTTTTCAGATACCAACAAAGTATTTAACCAAAAAGATTTTAATAGATATTTGGTAGAATCCAAAATTCGCTTTACTTGGGGACAAAAAGACGGTTCTGGTGATTATTTAGTAACTTCTTTAGCAAATTATCTAGATACTTGGGTGCATGCTGATACATTAAAAAACCCAACCATTCACATAAAATACACTCAAAAACTTAGTAATCATTTTGATGATAGCGCTAAAGCGTATTGGGGCACTGTGGATTTTTCTTGATAGCGGTTCGCAAAAATGCGATTATATGGCTTGGCGACTGTTGCGACTGGTTTTTAAAGATTATCAAAGCAGTTATTATCTAATTGCTATTATTAACAACGAATGGACGGTTTGATTTCGTCATTGTATTTACAATATTATTTTATTTAAGTGTCTTATTATGTCAAATTTACATACTCTATCTGTTGATGAAATTGTTTCAGGTCTTGCCAAAAAAGAATTTTCCAGTCTTGAGCTGACCAACTGTTTACTTGAGCGCATTCAAAGTCATGACAAAAATATTAACAGTTTTATTACATTAACTGCTGATATTGCACAAGAAAACGCCAAACTTGCTGATAGTTTACGAGCAAATGGTGATAACCGCCCTTTGCTTGGTGTTCCTGTGGCGCACAAAGACAATATGTGCACAAAAGGTGTGCTAACGACCGCAGGTTCAAAGATTTTATACAATTTTAAATCACCCTACGATGCTACCTTGGTAGAAAATATTGCCAATGCTGGTTTTATTAACCTTGGTAAACTCAACATGGATGAATTTGCCATGGGTTCAGATAACGAAAAATCCTACTATGGCGCAGTACACAACCCTTGGGATTTACAACGTGTGCCGGGCGGCTCATCAGGTGGCAGTGCGGCAGCAGTTGCGGCAGGGTTTGTGCCTGTAGCAACTGGTTCAGATACAGGCGGCTCAATCCGTCAGCCCGCTAGTTTTTGTGGAGTTACAGGTATTAAACCAACTTATGGACGAGTGTCTCGTTATGGTGTGATTGCCTACGCATCCAGTCTTGACCAAGCTGGTTCATTTGGAAAATCGGCATTAGACTGCGCCTACCTACTTCATGCCATGTCAGGCTATGACCCCAAAGATGCTACCAGTATTAAAATTGAAGTTCCTGATTTTGTTCAAGAAATTAAAGCGGCTCAAACCGACAATCAACCGTTAAAAGGTTTGCGCATTGGCATTGCTAAAGCCTACTTTGGACAAGGTTTAAATGCTGAAGTAGAAAATCAAATCCGTAAAGCTCTTGCCACTTATGAAGAGCTTGGAGCAAGTATTGTGGAAGTAGATATTACCGACCCTGCAATTACTTTAGCAACTTACTACCTATTAGCCCCCGCCGAAGCGTCATCCAATTTATCCAGATACGATGGTGTGCGATTTGGTTACCGCTGTGAAAACCCAACAGATTTGCAAGATTTATACACCCGAAGCCGCTCTGAAGGTTTTGGTGAAGAAGTCAAGCGCCGTATCATTATGGGAACTTATGCGCTTTCAGCAGGCTACTTTGACGCTTATTACACCAAAGCCCAAAAAGTGCGTCGCATTATCTTAAATGATTTTAAACAGGCTTTCTCAAAATGCGATATCATAGCAAGCCCTACCGCTCCAACTACTGCTTATAAATTAGGTGAAGATTTAGACCCTGCCAGCATTTATCTAGGCGATGTTTATACTATTGGTGTCAACCTAGCAGGGCTGCCAGCGTTATCACATCCTGTAGGTATGGCAAATGGCTTGCCAGTTGGATTGCAACTGATTGGCAATCACTGGGCAGAAAGTGAACTTTTAAAAACTGCCCATGTATTTCAAGCAAACAGTGATTATCATCTCAGCATGCCAGCTTTGTAGAAAACTTGATAACAATCGCGATGCGTAGTTGCACATTGATAAACAGTAAAGAATTTTATGATTGCATAAGTTTAGTTTTTTTAAAAAACTTAAATTTTAGGAAGAAATTATGACCCAACAAGCCCCATTAATTGATGGTTATGAAGTAATTATTGGTATTGAAATCCACTGCCAACTCAACACCCAAAGCAAAATTTTCTCAAATGCGCCAACCGATTTTGGAGCCGAAGCCAATACTCAAGCCACCATCGTGGATTTGGGGTTTCCAGGAGCATTACCCGTTCTGAATGAAGGCGTGATTGAACGTGCGTTAAAGTTTGGCTTGGGTGTCAATGCTAAACTTGGACTTTATAACACCTTTGACCGCAAAAACTATTTTTATCCAGATTTACCAAAGGGTTACCAAACCACCCAAATGGCAAACCCAATTGTTGGTGAAGGTTATATTGATATTTTGGTCAATGCTGGCGAAAAAAATGAATACACCAAAAGAATTGGCATTACCCGCGCCCATTTAGAAGAAGACGCAGGCAAATCCGTTCATGATGCTGTACCCCAAATGACAGGCGTGGATTTAAACCGCGCAGGCACGCCTTTAATTGAGATTGTCTCTGAACCAGATATGCGTTCAGTGGCTGAAGCGGTCGCCTACGTCAAAACCATTCATGAATTGGTTACTTGGCTTGGCATTAGTGACGCGGTCATGGCTGAAGGGTCGTTTCGTGCCGATATTAATGTTTCTGTACATAAACCAAATACACCATTTGGCACTCGTTGTGAATTAAAAAACCTAAATTCGTTTCGCTTTATTGAGCGTGCAATCAAATCAGAAATTGAGCGACAAATTGACGTGCTTGAAGATGGTGGAAAAATCATCCAAGCTACTCGTTTGTATGACCCAGAAAAAGATGAAACTCGCGCTATGCGCACCAAAGAAGAAGCCAACGATTACCGTTATTTTCCCTGCCCCGACCTACTTCCTGTCATGATTTCAGATGAAACCTTGACAAAAGTTAAGGCAGATATGCCAGAACTTCCCAGCTCTCGCAAAGCGCGTTTTGTCAGCGAATTTGGTCTTTCTACTTACGATGCCAATGTACTCAATGGCGGGCGTGAGTTATCAGATTATTTTTTACAAGTAATTGATTTAATTGGTAAAAATAATGCAAAAGTTGGCGCAAACTGGGTGATGGGCGAACTATCTGGGGCCTTAAACAAAGCCGATTTAACCATCAATAAATCCCCTATTAGTACCGAACGCCTTGCAGGTCTTATTAATCGCATTAACGACAATACCATCAGCGGCAAAATCGCCAAACAAGTTTTTCATTTGATGTGGGAAAATAATGATAAAACAGCCGACCAAATCATTGCTGAACACGGTCTAAAACAAGAAACAGATACTGGTGCAATTGAGACCATTATTAAAGAAGTGCTTGATAATAACCCAAAAATAGTGGAAGAATATAAATCTGGTAAAGAAAAAGCGTTTAATGGGCTAGTCGGTCAGGTTATGAAAGCCAGTAAAGGCAAGGCCAACCCATCAGCAGTAAATGAACTGATGAAAAAGATGCTTGGCTAATCATTCTAAAATAATACAAAACCCACCTGATGTGGGTTTTGTTTTTTTGGTGCTGATTTAAAACATTTGTTTAAAAATTTTTGCAATTAAACGTCATAATCAAACATAGCACTGATGGATTCTTCATTATTGATACGACGCAAACTTTCAGCAATCATTGGAGCAATGGAAACTTGGCGAATTTTTGGGCAATTTTTTGCTTTTTCTGTTAAAGGAATGGTATCAGTTACCACAATTTCATCAAGGGCTGAATCGCTAATGGTTGAGATGGCATTACCCGATAATACAGGATGGGTGATATAACCGACAACACGGCGTGCGCCTTTATCTTTTAAGGCTTTGGCGGCTTTACACAATGTGCCTGCGGTATCTACAATATCATCAACAATCACACAATCTCTATCTTTGACATCACCAATAATATGCATTACCTCTGATTCATTAGCCTTGGCACGGCGTTTATCAATAATCGCAAGGTCTGCATCCCCTAGTGATTTTGCCATAGCACGAGCACGCACCACACCGCCAACATCAGGTGAAACCACCATCAAATTTTCGTAATGTTGTTGTCTTAAGTCATTCAATAAGACAGGCGTACCATATAAATTATCTACAGGTACATCAAAAAAGCCTTGGATTTGGTCGGCGTGTAAATCCACCACGGTTACTCGGTCAATTCCACCAATGGACAGCATGTCAGCTACCACGCGAGCAGAGATTGGCACGCGAGCAGAACGGCTGCGGCGGTCTTGACGAGCATAACCAAAATAGGGAATCACCGCAGTGATGCGTCCTGCGCTAGAACGGCGAAGTGCGTCGGCAAGCAGCACCACTTCCATCACATTATCATTGGTCGGCGCACAGGTCGGCTGTATGATAAATACGTCTTTTCCGCGAACATTTTCTTTGACTTCAACAGCAATTTCACCATCAGAAAAACGCTGAATAACAGCTTTACTTAAAGGAATGTGAAGATGATTGGCAACGGTTTGGGCAAGCTGGGGATTGGCATTACCTGAAAAAACAGCCATATATGACATGACAAAATCCTATGCTGGAAAATAATAAAGTTGCAATCTGTGGACTAAAAGCAAGGCTTATCAATCCAAGACCAATTGGCGGGTTAGGGATATATTTTAGCATTTTTGGCTTAATATCGCCATATTTTTCAAAAGACAAAACCAGCCTGATAGACTGGTTTTGAAGAAAATAAATTCATTAATCCAATGGTACTCCGATACGGCGGGCGACTTCTTCATAGCCTTCCACCACATCACCCAAACCTTGACGAAAACGGTCTTTGTCCAGTTTTTTCTTAGTTTGTTTGTCCCATAAACGGCAGCCATCGGGTGAAAACTCATCACCAAGCACAACCCGGCCATGAAATAAACCAAATTCCAATTTAAAATCTACCAGCATTAAATCTGCTTTGTCAAAAATTTGGCTTAAGACTTCATTGACTTTATGAGTCAGTGCATGCATTTGAGCAAGTTCATCGGCACTGGCATAACCCAAAGCAATAGCGGTTGATTCAGATAGCATGGGGTCGCCCAATTTATCGTCTTTATAAAACAGCTCATACGTTGGCGGAACCAAAGGCTGACCTTCGGTTAAGCCCAAACGCTTTACCAATCCGCCTGCAGCATAATTGCGCACCACGCATTCCACAGGAATCATTTTTAAGCGTTTAACCAATACTTCATCATCGGATAATTGACGCTCAAAATGAGTTTCTACACCTGCTTCTTGCAGTTTTTGCATAATAAAAGTATTAAAACGATTGTTTACTTTTCCCTTGCGGTCTAACTGAGCAATTTTTTCACCATTAAACGCTGAAGCATCGTTGCGAAAATGTAAAATTAGATAATCTGAATTATCCGTTTCATAAACGGATTTGGCTTTGCCCGTATAAAGTAGATTTTGTTTTTGCATAAAAATTCTCTCTTTTAATTTAAGGAGTTACGCTTGGTGGTCTAGGAAGCTGATACTGTGTACCTTGAGCGTTGGACAGCTCTAAAGTATTTTGCGATTTGGTTGAGATGATAGGGTATAGTGGCACAAAATCACTACTGGCTTGATTTTTAGGTAATTTAATCGGGTCTAATTGATGGCTTTTTTGATAGTTTAATGTGCCATTATTGCGTTTATTGAACATGCCTTTAACGCCAGAGCAGCCCGACAAAACCACGGCAGTGGCTAAAAAAATAGTCGTTGTTTTTATCATCTTCATAAAATCCCCTTATAATAATTGAGCTTTTTGTAAAGCGTCATCCATCCGTGCTTGATTGGCTTTGGATAACCACACAAGCGGTAAACGAATGCCCGTATCAATTTTGCCCATTTTGTATAAAGCGTACTTGGCAGGCTGAGGACTGGATTCGCAAAATAAATCTTGATGTAAATGCTTGATGGTATCATTTAGCTGGTTGGCAGCGTCAAAATCTCCTACAAGCGCCAATTTGAAAATCTGGCTCATTGCTTTTGGAGCAACATTAGAAGTAACCGAAATATTGCCCTTTGCGCCCAATCTCACCAGCTCAATGGCGGTTGCATCATCGCCAGACAATACAACCAAATGGTCTTTAACGGCATTGATAAGTTTTTCACCACGGGTCAAATCACCCGTTGCATCTTTAATGGCAACAATGTTTTCAATCGTCATCAAGCGCTCAACGGTTTCTTGGGTCATGTCCACCACCGTACGACCTGGGACATTATAAAGCATTTGTGGCATATCTACCGCCTCAGCAATCGCCTTGTAATGCTGATAAATACCCTCTTGGGTGGGTTTGTTGTAATACGGAACAACTAGCAGTGCGCAATCTGCTCCAACTTTTTTGGCAAACGAAGTCAGTTCAATCGCTTCAGCAGTATTATTAGCACCAGTTCCTGCAATCACA
>CAKAQU010000035.1 GCA_916720335.1 uncultured Moraxella sp.
AAGGGATGGTCTTTAATGGGAGATGCAATTTCACACGCGGTATTTCCAGGTGTTGTGGTAGCTGTTTTACTTGGTATCCCCATAGCCTTAGGAGCGTTTGTTGCAGGACTTTTTTGCGCAATGTCTGTGGGTTATCTAAAAAATCATACCCGCCTAAAAGAAGATACACTGATGGGTGTTGTGTTTGCTGGTATGTTTGCTGTTGGGTTGGTGATTTTTACAAAATTAGACACCAGTCAGCACTTAAAACATATTTTATTTGGCAATCTTTTGGGTATTAGTCAAGAGATGTTGTGGCAGACTTTGCTGATTTGTGCGCTGATTTTGGTAGTGATGTTGATTAAAAAGCAAGATTTATTGTTGTACTGTTTTGACCCAAGCCATGCTCGTGTTTCTGGATTGTCCTTAAATTTTTTACATTATGGACTTTTGATATTGCTTTCAGCAACCATTGTGATGGCAATTCAGGCTGTTGGGGTGATTTTGGTGGTGGCGATGTTAATCTCTCCGGGTATTACCAGCTTTATGTTGTGCAAACGCTTTAATTCCATGTTGCTGTTGGCAATCATTACCGCTTGCCTTTCAAGTTTTTTGGGCGTGATTGTCAGTTACCATTTGGATTCAGCAACAGGTTCAACCATTGTGTTGTTGCAAGCGTTATTTTTTGTAATTGCCATTGTGTTTGAAAAGGCTCGTTGTACATTTTTCGCTGAAAAAATATTCAATAAATCTAAATAGCATTTGGGGTTTGTAATACCTCCAATATTGCGTTAATTTTATCAAAACATTCCTGATATTCATCATCTTGCTTGGATTTAATGGTAATACCGCCACCTGCCCAAAGGCTTACAGTATGATGATGGGCTTGCAAGGTGCGAATCAGAACATTCCATTGACCTGTTCCATCAAAATTCATATAACCTAGCGTTCCACAATACGCCCCACGACTGCTTTTTTCCAATTCAAAAATAATTTCACAAGCTCTTTTTTTAGGTGCTCCCGTGATTGAACCTGCTGGCAGACTACCAAAAAGTACCTCAAAACTGCTCACATCTTCTTTTAAAGTTGCAGTGATGGTGCTTACCATATGATGAACATTATAAAAACTTTCAATTTCAAACCGTTTAGGGGTTTTTACAGAACCAATTTTGGCGTATTTTCCCAAATCATTTCTTAATAAATCCACAATCATTAAATTTTCACTAATATCTTTTTGACTGTTTTGTAATTCGTCTTTTAAGAGTTTGTCTTTAATAATATCATTATCTCGCGGGCGTGTGCCTTTAATGGGTTTGGTTATAATGATGGTTTGATTGTTTTGTTTTTTAAAAGTAAAAAATAATTCTGGTGACATGGACAATAATTCAAAATCATCAATTAATAAATAACCAGCAAAAGGAGCATTAATTTTTTGGATAAGGTTGGGTAGGTAATGATAAAGTTTTTGCTGTAATTTTCCTTGCCATAGTTGAGTTAAATTAATTTGATAAGTATCACCCGCCATTAGATAATTTTGGGTTTGATAAAATGCTTTTTGATATTCATTTTTTTGCCAAAGTGGATTTAATTGACAAGGTTTAATTAGGTTAAAATAAGAATTGTGTTTTGGGTGAATTATTTTTAAAATACATTGATAAATTTTTTCAATAAAATCATCATCACCAAAATAATCAACCAGCACCAGTCCCATTTTTGCTTTTTTAAGATAAATATCATAATGACCTAAATAAGCACTGGGCTGACTTTGTTTGGTGCTAATAGTAAAATTTAATGCGTTGGCACTAATATCATAACCAATAAATCCCATTAATCCATGACAATAGTTATTTTGTGAGGTGTCATCGTTATCTGTTTTATTAATAACGTTTTGCTGATGATTTTGTATGTTATTTTGATAATGGATAATTTCTTTTAACCAATTATCATAGGTGGTTTGGTTTTTATTTAATAAAATATTGAAATTGTTTCTGATTTTTTGATGACTATCGAAGCTTGAAGAATTAGGGTAAAGTGTCCAAGATAGTTTTGGTAAAATCCCAAGTACAGGATTGTTATGATTATTTAAAAAACAAGGTTGCCAATTAGGATAAAATTGACCAATTAACCTGGTCAATTGAGTGATTGATAAATCGGTCTGAATAAAAATTTGCTTCATAAAAAAATTATAATAAAACCCCAATAACGGCGATTGGGGTTTGGTAAAACGAAGAATTATGGTGTGAATTTTTTAATAATCAATGCGGCATTTGTGCCCCCAAAACCAAAACTATTGCTCATGATGGTGTTGAGTTTGGTAGAACGAGTTTGAGTAACAATGTCAAAATCTTTGGCATTTTCGTCAAGCTCATGAACATTGATATTTGGAGCAATAAAATCATGATTCATCATCAAAAGACAATAAATGAGCTCTTGAGCACCAACCGCACCTAAACTGTGTCCCGTCATTGATTTGGTTGAGCTGATGGGCGGTGTATTGTCTTTGCCACCAAATGCTTCAGCAATGGCATTTAGTTCAGTAATATCGCCAAGTGGTGTGCTGGTGCCATGACTATTGACATAATCAACACGTTCAAGACCTGCTTGATTTAGAGCGATTTTCATGCAGCGAACCGCGCCTTCACCACTAGGGGCAACCATTTCAGCGCCATCCGAGGTTGCGCCGTAGCCAACAATTTCAGCTAAAATTGTTGCTCCACGCGCCAAAGCACTGTCTAAACTTTCAACAACCACCATGCCACCACCGCCAGCAATGACAAAGCCATCACGAGTTTTATCGTAGGGACGACTGGCTGTTTGTGGTGTGTCATTATATTGGGTACTCATTGCGCCCATTGCATCAAACATACAAGATTGTGTCCAATGTTCGGCTTCTCCACCGCCAGCCAGTACAATATCAGCCTTGCCCAACATAATCAATTCGGCAGCATGACCAATGCAATGACTAGATGTTGCGCAAGCACTGGAGATAGAATAGCTAATACCTTTAATTTTTAGCCCTGTTGCTAAAGTTGCTGAAACGGTACTACTCATGGTTTTGGGAACTGCCATTGCCCCAACTCCGCGAAGCCCTTTAGTGCGCATATTATCCACTGAAGTTGAAACATCAAAAGTAGAAGCGCCACCCGAACCTGCCACGACTGCCACACGCGTATTGCCAGCAATGTCATCTAAAGTGAAACCCGCCTGCTTGAGTGCTTGCAATGAGCTTAAATAAGCAAATAAACTGGCTTCACTCATAAAACGTTTTAGTTTGCGGTCAATTGCAGAAGTATCTAAGTTTGTGGTATCAATGCTGCCTGATACTTGGGATTTAAAACCTTGGTCGGCGTAACTTTGGTTAAAAATAATGCCAGATTTTCCATCAAAGAGTGCATCTTTAACACTCTGTAAATCATTCCCAAGGCAAGAGACAATACCCGCTCCTGTAATCACCACTCTTTTTTGCATGTGTTTATCCAATTGGTTAAAATTATTTAGATTATAACAAAAAAGCCGCCCGACACCAAAACTTCTGAATAAAAGGCATTGATTAATCTCTGCGTTCAGGTAGATTGACGTTCATCTCTAGAATATCCATATTATCTTCTTGGCGCTGCTGAATGTCCACATCGTCTTTTTGTACGCCTTGGATATATTTATTAACTACTTCCAAAATCTCTTGCTTCATCTCTTCTACACGTTCAGCTGATAGGCGCATATTGAGTCTGTGATTGGTGGCAACAATGACTTTTAAGCGGTCTTTAGCGATATCAGCGCTGCTTTGGGTTTTTTCTTGATTGTCTCCAAACAATTTAAACATAGATTTCATCATAATCATCCACCAAATAACTTAGCAAAAAAGCCTTTTTTCTTAACGTCAATATGGCGCAAAGGGCGGTCTTCTCCCAAAAAACGCGCAACAATATCATCATAACATTGACCAGCTGCCGATTCTTTATAAAAAATTACAGGTTTTCCACAGTTAGATGCTTCCAAAACGGCATTACTTTCTGGTACAACTCCAATCAGATGCACTCGTAAAATATCATTGGCAATGTCGTCAATACCCATCATTTCTTTCTTTTCAACACGCTCAGGGTTGTAACGGGCAATGATTAAATGCTCTTTAACCTGTTTACCTTCTTTTGCTTTTTTGGTTTCAGATTGTAAAATACCAATAATGCGGTCAGAATCACGCACGCTAGAGACTTCAGGATTGGTAACAATTAAAGCTTCATCGGCATGGTACATTGCAAGTTTGGCACCGCGTTCAATGCCAGCAGGACTGTCACAAATGATGTATTCAAAACCCAAATCCTCAGAAAGTTCACGCATCACTTGAGCAACACCTTCATCAGTTAGTGCATCTTTATCACGAGTTTGCGATGCAGGCAGGATAAATAAATTTTCCAGTTCTTTGTCTTTAACCAAAGCTTGGGGTAGGGTGGTATTACCCGAAATAACATCAATAAAATCATATACAATTCGGTTTTCACAGCCCATAATTAAATCTAAATTGCGCAGACCAACGTCAAAATCAATCACGACTGTTTTATGACCACGCATAGCAAGACCTGCCCCAAAAGAGGCGCTGGTGGTGGTTTTGCCAACCCCGCCTTTACCTGAAGTTACGACAATGATTTTTGCCACAAAGATACTCCTAACATAAAAATTATTGAAATTTAAAAAAATGATAAAATGGCAATTTGGGTTAATTTTCCATTAGAGTAAAAGCCAGCCCTTCTTTTTCGTCATAACTAACTTGTACTGCTTTATCGATAAATATTTCGGGAATGTCATCACGCAAACAATATGTACCAGCCACTGATACCAAAGATGGGTTAAAGCGCTGGCAAAAAATACGCGCTTTTTTGTCGCCCGTTGCTCCTGCAACCAGTCGTCCAAACCCGCGCCCATAAACGTGTAAATTGCTATCAGTAATGGCTTCAGCACCCCAGTTTACACCCCCAAGAATGACCAAATCTCCTCCTAAGTGTTGAAAACTTTGTCCTGAACGCAACATACCATCACAAATACAGCTGTTTAAACCATCTTGGTCATTATTCATTACTCGCACAGATGTGTTTTTATTGGGTGTGTCTAAATTATCTTGACTGGGGGTTTCATTAATGGCAATTGAATCAGCTGACTTTTCGGGTTTTAACGTCTCAATTCTTTGACCATCTGCTGGAAGTATTGCCAGGCGCATCTTAATGGCTTGTTCACTCAAAACGCCATCAATTACCCCAATTGGCTGAATGCCTAGCGCCCACAGCATGTCTACCAAATTTACCAAGTCTAAATCAACTGAGCTGTCAATCACAACAGGAACTGAACCTGTGGATTTTTTTAAGAAAGTAGCGACCTCATGATGAATTTGCACAAGATTGTCGGTATTAATTTTTAAGCGACTAAACGCCAACATTTTTCCAAATAAAGCAATGGCTTTCATAATATATTACCGTATCCATATTGATTAAAATATCCATCCAACTGGAGTGGATTTTTATCTATTACAAATTTTATGCCATATTATTTTTTATTTTGTATTATGATGATTTAATACATTAAGATGACTGTATAAATAATAAGCATTTTATCTGTTATTGTCTATCTGTTTATAAAAAAAATTCTAAGGGAGTGGCAATTGTTCTTTATGTTTCCATTGTTGAATTTTGATTTGCTTTTCAAAGGCCGTTAAGCCATCATTAATGACATCACCAACTAATTTTTCAAGTTCAGGGCGCGTTGTATCAAGCTCAGCGATGCCTTTGGCGATATGCACAACTAACGCATCTAAAGTTTGACTACTAAATAAATGTTCATTTACCGCCAAAGTAACATTTTCACCAATATGTTTACCAACGTGGGTGATTTGGTTTTCAATAAGACTGCCAGCAATGGGAATCAGTTTTAGATATTTACGAAGTTCAGGCGTATCCGTGAGTGCTTTTTCAACCGCTATGCCAATATCTAAAGATAGCTTTTTACCTGTATCTGCTAAAAAAGCCCCTTGAAGCTTGGGCAATAGTTCACTTCGTAAAATGTCCAAAATCACTTTTTCTAATTCAGGACGATTTTTGTCAATCGTCGATTGTACTAAAGCTTGATGAGTTTTTGATTGAGAGAGCTGCTCGCGAAAATTATCAATGGCTGTTAAAATAACTCTATCAGATAATTCCTCTAAAATGACATGATAATAAAATTGTGCAGAATTTAACCATTTTTCTGGAATAACCTTGATATTCATACTGTGTAGGCGTTTAATAATCACGCCTGCACGTAAAAGCCTTAACGCACGTAACGCTGGAAAACAGCCTAAAGCCTCATACCAATGTACAAAAGGAAAGAAAAACCAGCGAAAATAAGTTTTTTTAATGATGGCACGCATCCAACGCAAAATCAGCTCTGCTATCCAAAAAACGGTAAATACACCGCCAATCGCTGAAATGGTTGTGTGTTCATGAACTTGATAAGTAGTTAGCATATCACCAAAACCAAACCATTGAGCAAATTTGGTCGCAAAACCACTCATTAGGATTTTGTCAGTCATAATAAGCAGCAAATCTAAAACCAAAAGAAGTAACATGATGATATCGTAAACAATCTTGGTTTTATTTAGCGATATGGTTTCTTTGTCCTGATTAAATAAAGGAATCACATCATCAGGAATTTCGTTTTGTTTGGGTGTTTTTAAATCTTGTAAAGATGGAGTTTGTCGTATTTTTGTCATGGGACGATTGCCACTATGAGTTATTACCAATATTGATTACTAGCATGATGAAAAATCTGAAAGCATGGCATCAATACGAGCATCTTTGGCTTGCCATGTAGTATCCAACCAAGTGTAAAGCTGATGCTTGATGGTATCATCACTGCTATATTTACCCTGTTTTAGTGCGTCCAATAATTCACCACTCATTTTGGCGTGACGAATATCCACCGCTAATTTTGAAATGTTGCCCTGCCATAAATCACGGTATTGAGGTATGCCATCAGGATACACAATGGTCATGTCTAAAATCCCATCAATTTTATCACCAAGCATTTGTAAAGCAAGAGCAAAGCCACCCGCTTTAGGTTTTAATAAATGTCGATAGGGTGAATTTTGATGGTTGTGTTTTTTGGTTGTAAAACGCGTACCTTCTAAATAATTTAATAATACAAAAGGTTTATCCTGTAGTAATGCACAAGCACGACGAGCCTCATCTAAATCTTGACCAGCAAGCGCAGGGTTTTTGGCAATGGCTTCTTTGCTGTGGCGTTTCATCATCGGAAAGTCTAGCAAATAAAAAGCTTGACCTACAATAGGAATGTATAAAAGTTCATGTTTGGTAAAAAATCGGGTAATTGGCAATCGACCAGCGCTAATATATTGAATAATGCTGGTATCTACCCAAGATTGATGATTGCAGATTAGTAAGTATTTGCCATCCGCTTTTAAATCATCGCTAATATGAATTCGCCAATCTTTTTTTGGTAGCACTGTATCAATCAGTGTATTGTTGGTATTTATCCAGTGATTGGCGATTTTAATAATGGCTTTATCAGCATATTTGGATTTGCCAAATACTTTAAATGCGCCCGCCAAAAATAATGGAGAACCAACCATTAAACTATTCAATCCAATTACGCCAGCATTAGCGGTTAGACAGAGTTTTTGAGCAAGCATCGGTGATTTTTCATGCACTATTTGCAATAGTGGAATGGAATAATGGCTGGACATGACAAGATAACTAAAAAACAAAACCATTCATTCTACCAAAGATTTTAAAAATCTTTAATATGGTTTTAATGAGTTATGGAATAAACTACGCAAATTTGACAAATTTTAACGTAATAGTAACAACTTTGCGATGGCATTAACATTTTATCTTTTAGTTCTTAGGCATAAAAATATTACCAAAAGGTAAATAAAAAACACTACTAATTAACTACACGCTAGCAACATAAAAACAAGAACTTTTTAGATAAATGGTATAGAATAGTGGATAATATATTATCATTGGTGATGTATGCCAAAATAGTTGAGGAGCTTTTATGAAAAAATTACTTGCAGTTACAGTAATGAGTGCCAGCATGGTGATTTCAGGTTGTGCTACTACAGGCGGTACTGGTAGCGGTCAAATGTCAGATACTGCTAAAAAGTCAGGGTTGGGCGCATTAGCAGGTGCAGTTCTGGGCGCAGGTATTTCAAAAGCCACTGGCGGTGAGCATACCAAACGTGATGCCGCGATTGGTGCGGTTCTGGGCGCAGGCGTGGGCGCATATATGAGCCGTCAAGCCAAGCAAATCGAGCAAGATATGGCAGGCACAGGCGTAGAGGTCAAACAAGACCCACAAACTGGCAATATTGATTTGGTAATGCCTGGTAATGTAACGTTTGCTAATGATGATGCAACTATTAACCCTGCATTTTATGCTAATTTAAATCAGCTTGCCAGAACGATGATGAATTATAACCAAACCACCATTGTGGTATCTGGTCATACAGACAGTAATGGTAGTGATGCTTATAACTTGAATCTATCACAGCGCCGTGCTTTATCAGTTAAAAATTATCTAGTTGGTCAAGGTGTGCCAGCAAGCCGTATTCAAACCTTGGGTTATGGCGAATCTAGCCCAATCGCAGATAATTCAACAGAATATGGTCGTTCACAAAACCGTCGTGTGGAATTAACCATTAACGCACCACAATCTTTAAATTAACCATTTAATCCAATTATTAAGTTGGGGTTAATGTAATGGTAAAAAATGGATACTTTGTATCCATTTTTATTTTTGTTAATTTATAACATATAAATCATACAAAAAACACTGCAAAAGAGTAAAAAATGCTTTTGAATAAAAACAGCTAATAGATTGAAATAATAACCATTTTTATTTATTATTCATTTTACAATTATTAGGCGACACCTGATTAAATTTTGTTTATAATGGAATAAATTGCCTATAAGGAAAATTTTATGCTCAGTGATTTATTCCATCAATTTTTACCCATTTTTTTTATTACGTTTGGTGTGCTTATTTTGTTTTTTTTATTCATGGGGATTGGTTATATTTTTAAAAAACAACCCCTAAAAGGTTCATGTGGTGGTGTAGCGAATTTGATGGGTGATGAATATTGCCAGTTTTGTGGTAACGACCCCAATAAATGTGAGAGCAGTCAAGCTGAAATGCGCCAAATTCAAGAAAAAGCAGGCAAACTTGCTAAAAAGGTCTGAGATTTTTTAATGTTATCTGTTCTTTGATTTTATCTAAAAAAATGGGTAAACTGCCTGACTGATGTCAGGCTTTTTTATATGGATATTTTGATTAAATTATGAGCAAAAATAATATCAATGATGATTTTAATAAAGATAAGAAATTTTTATCCATGATACTGGTTTTTTTGATTTTATTATCGGTAAATATGCGTTCCCCCATCGTTATGATAGGTTCTTTGGCAGATATTTTAAATCAATCGCTTGGATTGTCCCCATTATATTTGGGGTATTTAGGGGCTTTACCATTGCCATTATTTGCTTTAGGGGCGCTGATAACACCACGTTTGATTGTCAATTTTGGATTGATAAGGCTGATTGTTGTTGTAACTACGATTTTAACAGTTGCAATTTTGCTGAGAGTATGGGTAGGGATGATTGGAGTTTTTATCGGGACGTTTGTATTATCTTTAATGATTGGTATCTTGAATGTGGCAATTGCTCCATTTATCAAACAATATCTACCTAATCACATTACCGTCGCTACAGGAATTTTTAGTTTAAGTATGTCCGTATCAGCAGGTTTTTTAGCTTGGCTGGTTGTTCCTTTGTCAAAGATGCTAAACTGGCAGTTTTCTTTGAGTGTTTGGGCGATATTTGCTGCATTGGCGGTATTAATTTTTATCATTAGAATTCAAAAAATTAGCCAGGTCAATGGTTTTTTCAATCAAAAAACAAACCAAAATTTAACCATAAATAATGGTTTTCAGACACACTTTTTGGTTTGGAAAAATAAAATGGCATGGTGTTTGGGAGTCTTTTTTGGTCTGCAATCATTGTTGTTTTATAGTGTGGCAAGTTTTTTATCGCTGGTGGGCGTTAGTTATGGTTTGTCAAATGAGCAAGCAAGTGTGGCGGTTTTGGTTTTTCAATTTGCTGCTCCTGTAGCAATTTTTATGATGACTGCACTGATAAAAAGAAATTTTTCTATAAAAATTATTGCATTAACCAGCGCTATTTGTAATGCAGTTGGTGTATTTGGATTGATTGTACTGCCTGATTTTTTGTATCTATGGTCGGCAATGATGGGCTTTGGCGGTTCAGCAATTTTTACGTTGGTACTTATGTTATTTTCCCTAAAAACCAGCAGCCTGCAAGCTGCTCGTGATTTATCAGGTATGGTGCAGGTGGTTGGTTATGTCATTGCATTTTTTGGACCTTTGATTTTAGGTCAATTATTTCACAAAACAGGCGATTGGCAATTGCCTTTATGGACGCTTTTTGGACTGATGGTATTTAATATTGGGTTTGCAAATTGGGCAGGAAATGAGAATAAAATTGATGTTTGAGTGATATCAAAATAAAACGCCATAAGACATGGCGTTTATTAGTTAGTGTTACCAAATTTTAAAGATTAAACTGCCATTTGTGCCACCAAATCCAAAACTGTTACTCATAACATACTTTAAATCAGATACCAAACGCTGATGGTGGGGGATATAATCTAAAGTACAACGAGGGTCGGGATTATCTAAGTTAATCGTTGGTGGAAGAATTTGATGTTGTAGAGCTAGCACACTAAAAATTGCCTCAATAGCACCGGCTGCTCCAAGTAAGTGTCCTGTCATAGACTTGGTAGAACTGACCAAAATATTATTGCCAAATAAAGCAGTAATCGCTGCACTTTCGGCGATATCACCCGCAGGAGTGCTGGTGCCATGAGCATTAATATAATCGATTTGGAATACATCAATTGCTGCATCATCAATGGCATTTTGCATGGCACGTCTTGCCCCTTGACCATCTTCTGGCGGTGCGGTGATGTGGCTGGCATCATCACTCATACCAAATCCTGCTAGTTCAGCTAAAATTTTTGCACCACGAGCTTTAGCGTGAGCAAGGCTTTCTAAAACTAAAGCTCCAGCTCCATCACCCAGCACAAAACCATCACGGTCTTTGTCAAATGGGCGACTGGCTTTTTGTGGGTTGTCATTGCAGCCAGATAGAGCATGCATGGCTCCAAAACCTGCCATGCCAAGTGCTGTAGATGCTTTTTCACTGCCACCAACCAAAACAGCATCCAAGTCGCCATATGCAATCAGCCTTGCTCCAAGTCCAATAGCGTGAGTGCTTGTGGTGCAAGCAGTTGCAGTGGCAAAATTTGCCCCTTTTAATCCGTGACGAATAGCAATCAATCCTGCGGGCATATTGATGATGGTGCCGGGAATGATAAAAGGTGAAACTTTGTTGATTCCAAGTTCTTTTAAAGTGTCTCTGCTGTTTTCTAAGGTTTGTAATCCGCCAATTCCAGAGCCCATAATCACACCAAAGCGTTCATTAGCAACATTGATGGGTAAAAAATCACCTGTTATACCATCAATTAATTTTGCATCAAATAGTGCCTGAGCTGCAACCACTTGTGCATAATGCATAAATTCATCATAACGGCGAACATCTTTGGGATTTAAAAACTGTTTGGCATCAAAATTTTTAATCAGTCCTGCAATGCGTGAGCGAAATTCAGTAACATTTTCATTTTTAACAAATTTTTCTATTTTAACGATGCCACTTTTGCCTGCAATGAGGTTTTGCCAAGTGGTGGAAATATCATTGCCTAGCGGCGTGATTGCCCCCATGCCAGTAATGACAACACGTTCGCAATCAGAACGTTCATAGTGTGGAGGCTTGGTAGGTCGCATAAAGGTGGCTGTCATGATATTTTTTTCCGTCAACAAAAACCGTATATTAGCATGATTTTATCGAGATTTACAGTTTACGTTTGTTAATTTTTAAGATTTTATCTATTTTAATATCTAATTTTAATTGTATTGGTTGTTTTGATAGTTTGTTTGGTTTTAAAATAAAAAAATTTCCCAAAGCCAAAACTTTGGGAAATTTGTAAGAATGCAAGTTTGATTATTTGCGATCTTCGATTTTTACGAATGCGCGATGTTTTTCGCCAATATAACGCTGACGTGGGCGACCAATTTTGAATGGTTCTGAGTGCATTTCTGTCCAGTGGGCAATCCAGCCTGCGGTACGCGCTAGAGCAAAAATCACAGTAAACATAGAAGTTGGAATGCCAATGGCTTTTAGAATGATGCCAGAGTAGAAGTCTACGTTTGGATACAATTTGCGCTCAATGAAGTATGGGTCAGATAAAGCGATGCGTTCAAGTTCCATGGCAAGAGCAAGTTTTGGATCATTTACGCCTAAGGCTCCCAATACTTGGTCGCAAGTTTGCTTCATGACTTTGGCACGTGGGTCAAAGTTTTTATAAACGCGATGACCAAAGCCCATTAATTTAGCTTCACGACGTTTAACTTTTTCCATAAATTCAGCAACGTGTTCTACTGAGCCAATTTCATCAAGCATATTAAGCACCGCTTCGTTTGCGCCACCATGTGATGGTCCCCAAAGGGCAGCAATCCCTGATGCAATACAAGCGTATGGGTTTGCGCCAGTTGAGCCTGCTAGACGCACGGTAGAAGTAGAAGCATTTTGCTCATGGTCAGCGTGTAGGGTGAAAATCTTATCCATGGCATCAACCAAGATAGGATTCGGCTTGTAATTTACGTCGCCCGGGGTGGCAAACATCATGTATAAAAAGTTTTCAGAATAACTAAAATCTTTTCTTGGATACAAGAAAGGTTCGCCGATAGAATATTTGTAACTCATTGCGGCAAGAGTTGGCACTTTAGCAATTAAATCTACTGCGGTGTCATCACGGTGAGCAGGGTCAGAGATGTCCAAATGATTGTGGTAAAATGCAGATAATGCACCAACCACACCAATCATAATTGCCATTGGGTGAGCATCACGACGGAAACCTTCAAAGAATTTACGCAGTTGGTCGTGCACAGGCATGTGGTTATTTACACGAGCATAAAAAGCATCTTTTTGCTCTTGAGTAGGTAAATCACCATATAATAAGGCATAACAAACCTCTAGATAATCAGCATTGTCAGCCAAATCATCAATAGCGTAACCACGATGCAACAGCTCGCCTTTATCGCCATCAATATAGGTTAGAGCAGACTCAACTGGAGCTGTCGCCATAAAGCCGGGGTCATACGTCCAAAAACCCGCTTTTGAAACAGCGCTTACATCCAATACAGGACGACCTAGCGAGCTTTCCAACACAGGCATATCATATTCTGTACCATCTACAACTAATTTAACTTGTTTTGTCATATTGACCTCTTCTTTGTTTGATTCCGTTTTGCATTTGCTCTTTTATTCCATTCATCAGAGCGCCTACAAAAACTATAAACATAACCCATATCAACCCTGACCAAGGCTATGATGTCCTTTTATGCTAAAAAACAGAACAACCCTGTTCAGATTATGTTTTAGCTGTGATGATAATACCGAAACTTTAAATAACTTACAAGTTTTATTTTTAATAATTTTTTTTATTATAAAAAAATATAAAATCAAAAATAATAATGGAAAATATAAAATAAATATCCGCTTATTAAGCATAACCGAAATAATTTGTAACAATATTGCTAATTATTGAAGTATTTTTAACAAAAAATGCCAAAATTTACACAAAACCGCCAAATTTATTTGTAAAATTTTTCTAAGCGTTTTATAATTTGAGCAACTTAACTTAGTCGCTTTTTTAAATGATAACCACTTACATTACTTAAAGTTTTGTTTGTTTTTATTTTTTTGTAAAGCCTTAAATTTGGTGTTTGTTGTTAAAAAATTGAATGGTACACATTTACTTGCCAGTGAAAGCGTTGCGTGACAAGGATTTGGTTTAAAGTGCTAACATGTTTTTGACAACCAGCCAGCTATCCCTTGCCATTTTTTTCGGCGTAATTTTAAGATAAGGATGCCCGCTGTGAAAAGCAACCGACCGATTAACCTTTCTTTAGGTCAAGTGATTGCGGTGAACTCAAAATCGCCTATCGCTATGGCTTCT
>CAKAQU010000036.1 GCA_916720335.1 uncultured Moraxella sp.
ATGGCATTGATGATAATGGACTGCTTGATTATGATGAGATTGCTCGTTTAGCAAAAGAACATAAACCTAAAATGATTATTGCTGGTTTTTCAGCATACAGTCAAGTCATGGACTGGCAAAAATTCCGTGAAATTGCTGACAGCGTTGGCGCTTATTTGTTTGTGGATATGGCACACGTGGCTGGTCTTGTAGCGGCGGGCATCTATCCAAACCCTGTGCAAATTGCTGACGTAACCACCACAACCACTCATAAAACGTTACGTGGTCCACGCGCTGGTTTAATTTTAGCTAAAGCTAATCCAGAAATTGAGAAAAAATTAAACTCAGCAGTTTTTCCCGGCACCCAAGGCGGACCTCTAATGCATGCCATCGCTGGTAAGGCAGTTTGTTTTAAAGAAGCGATGACTGATGAGTTTAAACAATATCAGCAGCAAGTTGTTAAAAACGCTCAGGCTATGGCAAATACCATCCTTTCTCGTGGTTATGATGTAGTCTCTGGTGGCACCAAAAACCATCTGATGCTTATTAGTTTAATTAAACAAGGCATTACAGGCAAAGAAGCGGATAAATGGTTGGGCGACGCACACATTACTGTAAACAAAAATTCAGTACCCAATGACCCCAAATCGCCTTTTGTAACTTCAGGAATCCGACTTGGCACGCCTGCTATTACAACACGTGGCTTTAAAGAAGCTGAATGTATTGAGCTAGCCGGTTGGATTTGCGATGTACTAGATGCTCGTGGCGCTGAAGAAACTTTAGAAGAAGTACGTGCAAAAGTTTCTGCCATTTGCGATAAATTCCCTGTGTATGGTCGTAATGCTTAATTGGTAAATTAAATAAAAAAACCACTTAAAAATTTTAAGTGGTTTTTTATTTATAGCCACTTATTTTGTCTGTTTGTCTTGGCTGTCTTTTGAAGTTTGATTGCTATCGATATCACTCATTGGATTTGCTGGAACAAATTGTCCATTTTCAACCGAAGTACCGCGTTCTTTATGTTCCTGTTTGAGTGATTTAGCAACTTCTGGTGGCATATAATTTTCATCATGTTTTGCCAAAACTTCACTAGCAACAAAAACCCCATCTTTTAATTCGCCTGTTGCTACCACGCCAGAATTTTCAGCAAATAAATCTGGCAATACGCCGCGATACCGTACAGGAACGGTGGATTTAAAATCAGTAATAGAAAACTGGATATTCACAGGGTCATTAGGGTCACGTTTGACACTACCTGCTACAACCATTCCACCTGCACGAATGCGCTTACTTTCAGGTGCTTTTCCTTGGGAAATCATGGTCGGGTCAAAATAATAATCTGTTTGCTGACGAATGGCATATAAAATCAGACTAACGGCAATTACCGCCCCAAGTAAAATAGCGACCACCCAAATCATCTTTTTTTGGCGAGCATTATTCATACAAAAACCTTATTATTTTAATTGTTGACGCTGTCTGTTTGTCAGTCGTTCTTGGCGTATTGATTGATGAGTGAGTTTTTCTATTACATTTTTACGTTCTGATTTGGTAAATAAAATCAATAAAAATAGCACAATCATTGTAATTACATAACACGACCACACATATGGTCCGTGTCCGCCCATATTTAAAAATTCAGAAAAACTAGAAAAATACACTGTCATGGCTGGTTTACCTACTGGCTTTTACAGTTTTTTAAATAATCAATAACCCACGTCTTGCGGTTTTCTCTTAATAAAATTAAAGAATTTGTACGATAAATGGTCAATGCTGCCGCCAAAAAATACATACCCAAAATCATCAGCAGCAGCGGAACCCACATGCTCGCTGGCATTTTTGGGGCATTGGTTACGGTAAACGTTGAACCTTGATGTAAGGTGTTCCACCATTCAACCGAATATTTAATGATTGGCAAATTGACCGCGCCTACAATCGATAAAATTGCTGCGGCTTTACCGCGATTTTGGCTATTTTCAAACGCACTAAACAACGCCAAAACCCCCGTATATAAAAATGCCAAAATCAGCATGGAGGTTAAGCGTGCATCCCACACCCAATAAGTTCCCCAGGTTGGCTTACCCCAAATCGCTCCTGTGATTAAACTCAATACACAGCAAATCAAACCAATCGGGGCAACGGCTTGAGCAACAATGTTGGCAGTTTTAATTTTCCAAACCAAAAAAATAACCCCAAGAACTGCCATGGCAAAATAAATACTCATTGCAAGACTTGCTGTTGGCACATGAATAAAAATAATTCGATAGCTGTTGCCTTGCAGATAATCAGCAGGTGCAAAAATAAGCCCCCAAGTCATACCAACACTAAGCAAAATAAAAGCAACTAAACTAAGCCATTTTACCCAGCCTGAAAAAATTTTAAAAAATCGTTCTGTGCCAACGGTAGTTAAAAATCCTTGCCACAGACGATTTAAAAAATTAGGGTTTTGCAGGCTTGCTTTGGGCATAACACACCATTTACTTGTCTTTAATCTATAAATTCGCCAATTATAACATGGTTTGATTTTTAACAAAAAAAATTGTCGTTTTTTAAATATTAAATTATTAAAAACAATTTTTTTAAAAATTTTTTAAAAACTGTTGCCTTTTTAGGGTGTTTTAAGTGAAAATATAGAGTTTAACCAAATGGATTATGCTATGACAGACCGCCCCATTGCTCTTAATTTAAAAGACATTCATAAAAATTACGGCTCGCTTGAAGTATTAAAAGGTGTTTCTTTAACTGCCCACGATGGCGATGTTATTAGTATTTTAGGTTCAAGCGGTTCAGGCAAATCAACTTTACTTCGCTGCATTAATTTATTAGAAAAACCCAGCAGTGGTGAAATTTTTATTGGACAAGAAAAATTAGAATTAATTGAAAAAAAAGGCGAATTGGTTGCCAAAAATCCCAAACAACTTGAAAAACTGCGTTCAAAAATTGGTTTTGTATTTCAAAATTTTAATCTTTGGCCTCATAAAACAATTTTGCAAAATATTATTGAAGGTCCAACCCAAGTATTAGGCATTAATAAGGACGAAGCAATTGCTGATGCTCAACGTCTATTAGATAAAGTTGGACTGCTTTCAAAAAAAGATGCTTATCCTGACAATCTATCAGGCGGTCAAAAACAGCGAGTTGCCATCGCTCGTACACTGGCAATGAAACCGCAGGTTTTATTGTTTGATGAACCAACTTCTGCCTTAGACCCTGAGCTGGTCAATGAAGTTTTGGCGGTTATGAAAGAACTTGCTGATGAAGGTCGAACCATGTTGATTGTTACCCACGAAATGCGTTTTGCTCGTGAGGTATCCAGCCAAGTGGTATTTTTGCACCAAGGACGCGTTGAAGAAATGGGTCCGCCTGATGAGATTTTTGACAATCCAAAATCTGCTCGAGTTAAAGAATTTATGGCATCACATCAAAATTAAGACAGTTGTTTTAATTTAGTTATTTTTTATTATTTTTTAAGGAATTTTTATGGTAAATTTTGCAAATACCTATGCCAAAATTGGTGCTGGTTTATTATTTAGTATTGCTTTAACCGCATGTTCTGGAGAAAAATCAGACACATCAGCAGCAACCGATAATAAAGGCAGCGAAGGCACATTGGTAATTGCTACTGAAGCTAATTACATGCCATTTAACGGCACAACTGCGGACGGTAAAATTATTGGGTTTGATGTTGATGTTATCAATGCTGTTTGTGAAGAAATGCAAACCAAATGCGAAGTGGTAGCTCAAGACTGGGATGGTTTATTGCCAGGACTTTTAACCAAAAAATACGACGCAGTCATTGCAGGTATGTCCATCACACCAGAACGTTTAGAGCAAGTGGATTTTAGCGACCCATATTTTGCCAATACCATCGTTTGGTTAGCAAAAAATGACGGTAGTTTTAACCCCAAAGACATTAAAAATATGGTACTTGGCGGTCAGCGTGGCACTACAGGCGCACTATATATCGGCAAAAACTACGATGGCAAAGATGGCAACCGTGTACAACTGTATGATACCTATGAAAATGCCTATTTGGATATGAAAGCAGGACGCAACCAAGCAGTCATGGCGGAAAAAGCATCAGCAGCTTATTGGTTAAAACAAAACCCCCAAGGCTTTGGGCTGATTGGTGATGAAATTGACAATGGTGATAATTTAGGTATTGCTGTACGTAAAGGCGACGCTTTAAAAGATAAAATCAATAAAGCGCTAGGTGCACTCAAAACCAATGGCAAATTAGAACAAATCAAACAGCAACATTTTGCAGCAAATGCACAAGCTAAAGCTCCAGAACAAGACAGCACAGCTACCAAAACCGATGAAAAACCACAAGAAGCCGCTAAATAATCATTAATAAATTAATAAGGAATTTTTATGAAATTTCAATTCAGTCCAAAATTATTCTTAACAGCATTGACCGTTTTGGCACTTTCAGCCTGTTCAAATGAAAAAACCAATGAACAAACCAAACAAGCTCCAGCAAGCAATAATGAAAAAGTTGTGCGCATTGCCACCGAATCCAGTTTTAAACCTTTTAGTTATCTGGACAACCAAGGAAACTTAGTAGGATTTGAGATTGATCTTGCTACTGCTTTGTGTAATGAGATGAAGGTTGAATGCGACATTAAAAGTTACGATTGGGACAGTTTAATCCCAAGTTTGCAAGCCAATAAAGCCGATGCAATCATGTCGGGTATGTCCGTTACGCCTGAACGGTCTGCGGTGGTTGATTTTAGCAAACCGTATTTTAACAATACCTTTGTATTAATTGCTAAAAAAGGTGAAAATTTAACCATGGAAAATATCGCTGGCAAAACTGTTGGGGCTCAACAAGCCACTGTTGCCGCAGATTATTTAACCAAAAATCAACCAAAAGCGACCTTAAAAACCTATGACAAACAAGATAATGCTTATCTTGACTTGACTGCAGGGCGTATTGATTTGATGATTTCAGACATTGCTCCTGCTTTGGATTGGTTAAAAACCGATGCTGGCAAAGATTATGAGGTGCAAGGCAAACCCATCAATACCAATGACGTTGTTGCTGTTGCTGTGCGTAAAGATGACCCTTTAAAAGGCGAATTTGACAAAGCTATTGACGCTCTAAAAGCCAATGGCAAATACGATGAAATCGCCAAAAAACATCTTGGTGTGGATTTAAAAAGCCTAGAAGCTGGTGAAACTCAAACAGCTGATGACAAAAAGCCTGCTGACAGTAAATAATCACACCCAATAACAACTGATGGTTTTTTGGATAAAACCATTTTCAAATGTCCATTCAAAATTACTCACATAAACTGAGCATACAGAGCAGTGTCAGGCATTCGTTAGGCGCTGCTCTAGTTTGAAAATTATCTCTAAATGTATTTTAGACCACCCTAACGAATAGGGATTTTTTAAATTAAGGAAAATTTGATGAAAAATATGTTTAAAGCTGCTCTTTTTTTGGGCATATTACTTTTGAGTGCTTGTGGCGAAGAAACTAAAACCCAAGAAACTGGGCAACCAAATGATACATCAAAGCAAACCTTACGAATAGCCACCGAAGGCGCTTACGCTCCTTTTAATTATACGTTTAATAACGGAGATTTGGCGGGGTTTGATGTAGATATTGCCAATGCCTTATGCGATAAAATGGCGGTAACCTGCCAAATCAACGCCCAAGAGTGGGATGGTATCATTCCCGCCTTAAAAACAGACAAATTTGACGCCATCATCTCAGCCATGTCCGTTACGCCTGAGCGCAGTGAACAGGTAAGTTTTAGCAAACCTTATTTTAATAACACGCTGGTTTTTCTTGCCAAAAACGACAGTACTTTTGACCCAAAAAATACCAACGATATTAAATCAGCAACCATTGCTGTGCAAGGTTCGACTATTTCAAGCCAATATTTGGATAAAACCTACCCAGAAGTTACCCCACAAATGCACAATACTCTGGATAATGCCTTTTTAAATTTAGCCAGCGGCCGGGCAACCGTCGTACTTAGCGATAAACTACCCGCTTTAACTTGGCTAACTAGCGATTTGGGTAAAGATTTTAGTATTAAGGGCGATGAAATTGACATTCATGACAATTTTGCGATTGCAGTCAATAAAGGCAATGATGAACTTTTGGGGAAATTTAATCAAGCTCTTGATGAAATCAAAGCTGATGGCACTTATGATAAACTGGTGCAAAAACATTTTGGTGATGCCTTAAGTAGCCCAACAACCAAAACAGCCGCTCAAAATGAAGAAGTTCAAACAAAAACCCAAGTAAAAGCAGATACAAAATAAGCCAACATAATTACCCAAATTTTGCTAAAATAGTAAATTTTGTTACCCTGTCAAAAGGCGATGATTGTGTTTGACTTATATGGCTATGGCAATTTATTATTACAAGGCACAATACTAACCATCAAACTTAGTTTAACCAGTTTGATTTTTGGTTTGTTCTTTGGGCTGCTTGGAGCAGTTGCCAAACGTTCACCAGTTTGGTTTATTAAAAAACTGGCTGATATTTATACAACTGTTGTGCGTGGTTTGCCTGAACTGTTAGTTGTTTTTGCGATTTATTTTGGGGCTGAAATTTTAGTTTCGAGCCTTGCTCATAAAATTGGCTATACTCAGCGCATTGAATTGGGCAGCTTTTGGCCTGGTGTCATGGCGCTGTCGGTGATGTTTGGAGCGTACGCCACCGAGGTTTTTCGTATGGCAATAGAGGAGATTCCCAAAGGTCAATGGGAAAGCGCTCAAAGCCTTGGCATGCGACCCTTTCAGACTTTTTGGCGAATCATTCTTCCCCAAATGTGGATTGTTGCTTTGCCTAGTTTGGGTAATTTATTTTTGGTACTACTCAAAGACACCGCCCTTGTCTCCTTGATTGGCTTAAAAGATTTGATTTATTACTCATCACGTGCTGCTCAATCCACCCAAGCACCTTTTACGTTCTTTTTAGTTGCTGCACTGGTTTATTTAGGTTTAACAATTGTGGTTACTTCTTTAATTAGTTTTTGTGAATGGCGTGCTAATCCTGCAGCTCGTTATGCCAAAAAATTACACAAACAAGGGGTTGAGGCATGAGTTGGAATTGGCAAGCAATCATCACAAATTTTCCTGAATTATTAAAAGCATCATTGACCACTGTCGAATTAGTGTTACTTTCCAGTGTTTTGGGATTGATTTTGGGGGTTACGCTAGGGCTTTTACGATTATCCAAAAATCCTTTGGTATGGATACCACCTTATTTATATATCTTCTTTTTTCGAGGCACACCGCTTTTGGTGCAAATTTTTTTAATTTATTATGGGCTTGGACAATTCAAAATCATTCAAGACAGTTTTTTATGGAAACCTGTTTTAAGCCAGCCTTATTGGTGCGCCATCATTGCTTTTACGCTAAATACCGCTGCTTATATTGCTGAAATTGTTCGTGGTGCAATGAATGCTGTTCCTAAGGGTGAGTTAGAAGCTGCTGATGCCTTAGGCATGTCACCTAGTCAAAAACTAAAACGCATCACCCTGTCACGTGCTTTTGGGATTATGATACCTGCTTATAGTAATGAGGTGATTTTTATGCTCAAAGGTTCGGCACTGGCATCGACCATTACAGTTGTAGATTTGATGTACACCTCTAAAGCCATCATTGCCAAAACCTATCTAAATTTAGAAATTTATTTTGCCGCTGGCATCATTTATCTGTTGATTTCATGGGTATTATTGTTTGGTTTTCGGCAATTTGATAAAAAAATTAATCACCATAAACACACCTTGCAGTCGCTATAATCAGTTAATTTTTACGTGTGTTTGAAGGTGATTTAATCGTTTAAGCCTGCAAAATTAATTTTAACCAACTTAATTACCAATGTTTAGACAAAACAACAAGATAAAAAGATAAATCATAAAACTAGCAAGACCGCTAAATATTCCTGCCGTCTTGCTAATTTTGGGTTATCTTAAATGATTAGATACTTACTATTTATTTAAGTATGAATATTATCCATCAATAAAATCAATACATCTGATACTAAAATTGTCTTTAGTCATTAACCATCAACCATAACAACCATCATACTTTAGTTTGTTTGTTGATTCTGGATTGATTGCTGATATTTTTGATATTTTTCAATAGCCGCTTTGGTATCAAATCCTAAATCCTTTGCCAGATTTAAAAAATCATTCATACTATCAGACAACGCATTTGTTCCTTCTTGTATTTGCATCACAGCTTGATTAATCGCAGCCATATCATTTGGATTTTGCAAATCTAAGGCTATGATTGTTTGCAATCCATTATGCATTTTTTGAGCAGCATCGGTAGTTTTTTGAACAATATTCTTGCCTTCTTGACTTTGTAGTTCCAATCCATTTAATTCATCTTGTAGATTTTGAGTAAGCACAAGCTGCTCATTGATAATTGTTTTGACGTCTGCTTGGTTTTTTACTTGGGTCATTTTATGTTGTAAAACTTGCTCTATATCAGGTGTAACGCCAGCGCGCTGAAATGCCTGTTGTATCGCCCACATATCACTTAATTGTGTTGATTTTACATTTAAGGTATCTAAAACTTGTCTAGCATTTTCTACAATGCCTGTTTTATCCAATTCATCTTTACTAGACTGGGTATCATTTATTTTGGTAGTATTTTTTGAACCTGCATCACCACAAGCAGCTAATAACACTGTCAAAAAAACCAATACAAAATATTTTTTATACATTTACTTTCTCCAATTCTTTTTGTGCGTGACAACATTCATGTTTGCTTAATAAATATACACTCAAATTGCTCAATTTTGGATTTATTCATAAATTGGTGTAAATATTAACCGTCTTAATTTAACTGGCAAATCTAAATTTTGGGTATTTTACACAATGCTTTTTTGAACTTTTGTGATTGCTTGCTGCTTATGATACCACTTTATTGTTCATCAGTTGTCTTGATGAGTTACTCAAATTGTTTTTAAAATCCATTACACCCAATGCAAAATCTTTTGATAAATAAACCATAACTGACAATCAAACAGCAAGTTTTACTTTGATTTACAAAACTTCACCAAAAATCGCTACAGCTCTTTTTATCAAGACACTATAATGAAAAATAGGTAATTAAAACGCTATTTATTACAGTGTTTTAAAAATTGATTTAAGTAATTTTTTGATAAGTCAGAGGTAGATTATGAAAACGTTAGGTAAATTTTTATTAGCAGGTGTTTTAGGTGTTGCTAGTTTGAGTGCTTCTGCTGGCGATGGTGGCTATTTGTGTTCTTTTGATACTTATATTGATAAAAGCGATTTATACAATTCAAGCGGCTCAAAGTTATCTTCTGTTGGTCAAATCATCCGTCAAGACCGTGTTAATGTCTATAATGGTAGCTCCTCTGATGGTAGTGATGACTGCGGTTTAAGCAACCTAAATAAACGCAACCAACTGCAAAAAGCGATTGATAGAAGTAAAATCAGTCCAAACGTAAAAAATGCCGTAAAACGCGGTGATGTGGGTGTATCGGTTACTTGGTTTAACAGTCACGTACAAGTAGAACTAAACTAAATACGATTGACGCCAAATTACCCAAAAGCCAGATAAAATCTGGCTTTTATTTTTTATACATCATTAATTTTGATTTTTATCTTTTTGAGAGGCTCTTGGGTGAGCTTTATCATAAGTTTTTGATAATGTGCCAAAATCAACCTGTGTGTAAATCTGCGTTGTGCTGATATTACTATGACCAAGCATTTCTTGAATGGCTCGTAAATCGCCACTAGCAGACAACATGTGTGATGCAAAACAGTGGCGTAAAATATGTGGGTGCAGGTTTTGGCTGATACCCGCATTTTGAGCACATGCCTTTAAACGAAGCTGAACCGCCCGTTGAGTAATACGTCCGCCTTTTTGGCTCACAAATAAGGCTTGGGTATTTTTTTGCCATTGTTGTCTTATTGGCAAATAAACTGTAATGGCTGTGATAGCCTGAGCGCCCACAGGTACAATACGCATTTTATTTCCTTTACCAACCACACGCACTGTTTTACCTGATAAATCCACATCTTCCACATTCAAATTGACAAGTTCTGACAGTCGCAATCCACTACTGTACATCAATTCAAACATGGCTTTATCTCGCTGCCAAATATTTGCCAACACTTGATTTTCTGGAATAGGCTGGTCAAGCAGCTGACTTATCAAATCTACATCGCTAATCACGGGTAAAGGTCGGGGCTGGCTTTTTAGCCGGTAGGCAGCAGCTGGGTTATTTTGGGTTAAATTTTGTGCAATAGCGTATTGATAAAATTTATTGACAGCGGATAGTTCTTGCTTTATGGTAGATATTTTTTGACCACTTTCCAAACGACCACTAAAAAATAGTGCTAATTGTTTTTTTTGACACGCCTGCCAATTGCCTTGTAATGCAGTATTTTTAGCAACAAACTTTGAAAAACGGTATAACGATGCTTGATATGCCAAAATGGTATTTATTGAATAATTTTCACGGTACAGACTTTTTAGCCATTCATCAATAATTGATATAAAATGGGCTTGGTGTTTATCAGGATTTTTAATAATGTTGGTAGTTGTGGAATTGGGCTTAATAATGTGATTAAGACGCATAATGTGGCACTAAACTGATAAAAATAATCATTGATTTTTAAAGTAAGTAATTTTATCATTAAAAGTTTTTATTTTGCTGTCTTTTATGATAATTTTTATTTTCAACTGTATACTTATTATAGCCTTAATACTGACCATTGGCATCATTGCATTTTTAAATTCAGCTGTTTTTGGGGGAAGCCCTGACAGTCAGACCCTACAAGTGATGCAAAAATCGCCCAATTATCAAAACGGCAAATTTGAAAACTTGCAACCGCTGATTGTAGACGGTTCAGGCGCTGGGGTTTCTGAGGATGAACGCCTAAATTTGATGGATTTTATCATAAATATTTTTTATCCTGCTGATGGTAAACATCCCAAGGAGTCTTTACCAACTTTGCCTTTGACCAAAAATATTCCCTTGCAAAACAACAGTTTTACTTGGCTTGGACATTCCACCATTTTATTTAAAATGGGCGATAAAACAATCATTACCGACCCTGTATTTTATCGGGTATCACCCATCCCCTTGGGTGGAAAGCCCTACTCAATGACTCATCCACCTAAAACAGACGAGTTACCAAATTTAGACATTGTCATTTTATCACACGACCATTATGACCATTTGGACATGAAAGCAATTCAAGAAATCCATCTAAAAGCCCAAAAATTTCTTGTACCACTGGGTGTCAAAGCTCATCTTGTTAAATGGGGCGTGGATAAAAATAAAATTCAAGAATTTGCATGGCATGATACACAAAATCTAGATGGGCTTGAATTTATCTTTGTGCCATCACGACATTATGGCGGAAGAAAATTATCCACCCGAAGTCAAACCTTATGGGGCGGTTGGGTGGTGAAATCCGTTGATTTTTCATTGTATTTTACAGGCGATGGTGGTTTTGGTAGCCATTTTGCTGACATCGCAAAAACATACGCTCCCGATGATGGTTTTGATTTAATGTTTGTGGAAAATGGAGCGTATAATGTGAATTGGGCTGATGTGCATATGTTTCCAGAACAATCGGTGCAAGCAGTCAAAGACGCCAAAGCCAAACTTGCCCTACCGATTCATTGGGGTAAATACGACCTTGCTTATCACAAGTGGGATGAACCTGCTGAACGATTTTTAGCAGAAGCTACAAAACAAAACGTTGCATTCATCACGCCAAAAATTGGACAAAATTTTACTATAAATGACCAAACTACACCTTGGTGGAAGGAAGTACAATAATGTTATTGGATATTAGCCGTTATAATTTTTCGGCATATAAAAAAGAATTTGCTGCCCTAGTTGCGCTTGCGCTTCCCATGCTACTATCTCAAGTTGCCCAAGTTGGTACTGGCTTTGTAGATACGGTCATGGCAGGAAGTATCAGCACATCTGATTTATCGGCGGTTGGGCTGGGTAATAGTGTATTTTTTACGGTATACATTACCCTGCTTGGGGTTATGACCGCGTTAAACCCAATGATTTCTCAAGCCTTTGGCGTACACAAACACAAAAATACCAATGACACCCAAAAAGCCATTGGTAACCTTGGTTGGCAAGGAATTTGGTATGGATTGTTTTTGGGAGTGATTGGGCTGTTTTTGGTCTGGTCAGTGATTGGTTTTTTTGATAAATTTTTAAATTTAGAAGCCAAAACCCTTGCAGTAAGTCAGCTTTATTTATGGTTTATTGGTTTTGCCATGCCAGCAGCTTTAATACATCGAGCTTTACACGCTTACGCATCCAGTCTTGGTAAACCCAAAGCCATCATGATTGTTAGCTGGATTTGTTTTTTTGCCAATATTTTTCTAAATTGGGTGTTTGTTTATGGCAAATTTGGCATGCCAATGCTTGGCGGGGCAGGTTGTGGATTGGCAACAGCAATTGTCTTTTGGATAAATGCACTGCTTTTAGGTTTATACATTGCCAAAGATAAATTTTTTGCCCCTTTTGGGCTGTTTGATAAATTTAGAAAACCAGATATCAAATTATTTGGTGAAATTACCCGACTTGGCGTACCCATTGGCTTGTCGTTTTTTATTGAAGTAAGCTTATTTGCTTGCATTATTTTTTTAGTCGCTAAATTGGATGGGGATACTACCAAACTTATTTCTGCCCAACAGATTGTGATTAATTTAACCAGTTTGATTTTTATGATTCCCCAAAGCATTGGAATTGCCAGCACCGTAAGAATTGGCATCAATCTTGGTCAAAACAATCCTCAACAAGCTCGTTATGTATCAGGGGTTGCTATTAGTAGCGCTATGGCAATTTCGTTTTTGACCGCAAGTTTTTTAATTATTTTTCGTTACAAACTTGCTGATATGTACACTGATGATTTGGCAGTAATTGATATTTGTGGTACGCTTTTATTGTTTGCAGCAGCATTTCAGTTAGTAGACGCCATTCAATGCGTTGCAAGTTACGCTCTTCGTGGTTATAAAATCACCAAAAGTCCAATGATAATTCATATGATTTGTTTTTGGGGTTTTGGAATTATCCCAGGGGTAATCTTTGCATTTTGGTTTGGTTTGGGCATTTATGGGTTCTGGCTGGCTTTGGTGATGTCTTTGGCAGTGGCAGCAATCAGCCTACTTTGGCTGCTTGAAAAACACAGTAAAAAGCTATTGATAGGATAAATTTATGCGATTTTTTTATCTATGTTCACTGATATTTTTAGTTGCGTGCAGTCAAAAACCGCTCATTGTCTTAGATTCAGGACACAACCCCAAAGGTTCATCACTTGGGGTTGGAGCAATCAGTTTAACAGGCATTCCTGAAGTGAACTACAATGATGTTTTCACTCAAGAACTTTATCAACTACTCATTCAAAAAGGTTATCAGGTAGAATTAACCAGACAAGCTAGTAATGAAAAAACATTACAAGAACGTAGTAATCTTGCCAACAATCACTCTCATAACAAAAAAGCGGTGTTTATCTCTATTCATCACGACAGCACCCAACTTGCTAATCTACGCCCTATTAAAGTAGGCGATATTGACACCTACCAAACCATACGCCCTATTGTTGGTTCATCATTTCATATTTCCCGCGAAAATGGCAATTATACTGACTCACTAAAACTGGCAAAGTCAATTGGTAACGCCTTTTATGTTATTAAACGCACGCCTAATTTAGACCATGCAAACAGCAACTATGAAAAATCCTTATCCTTGGTTGATAAAAAACTTGGTATTTATCACCATGATAAATTGGTCGTTTTAAAAACCACCAAAATTCCAGCAGTATTGATAGAAATTGGTGTGATTGTAGATAAAAGTGACGAAGCATTTATCAAAGACCCCAAAGAGCGTCAAAAACTGGTACAAGCGGTGGCTTTAGGAATTGATAACTACTACAATCATTAATCAAGTGTTGGTAAAACCAACCTTCTGACCAATTGCACTATTGTCTCGTCACGACAGCCACCAACTGACATTCCTGCCCATAATGATAACAAATCAGGATTGTCAGTTTTTGCACCATGCGCTCGCAGTGGTTTGGTCATGGCATTTAG
>CAKAQU010000037.1 GCA_916720335.1 uncultured Moraxella sp.
CAGATAAATCACCAAAATGCTCAGCAAGATTTAATGCGGTGCTTTCACCTACCCCACGAATACCAAGTGCAAAAATAAAACGGGGCAATGTTGTATTTTTAGATTTTTCAATGGCAGTCAGCATGTTTTGTACTGATTTTTCACCCAATCCTTCCAAACTTGCCAGTTGAGACTGTTTTTCTCTTAATTTATAAATATCGGCAACAGTCTTAACAAAACCCATTTGAAAAAAACTAATCAACCATTGTTTGCCCAGTCCATCAATATTCATTGCTTTTCGGCTAACAAAATGAATTAGAGCTTCTTGAGCCTGTGCATTGCAAAACAGTCCACCCGTGCACCGCGCTAATGCTTCTCCTTCTGGCAAAACCACAGGCGAACTACACACTGGACAAGTTTTAGGTAACTGTATTGGGTAAGCGTCTTGCGGACGAAGTTCTTTAAGCACCTTACCAACTTTAGGAATGACATCCCCTGCCCGATGAATGCTCACCATATCACCAGCCATCAAGCCTAAACGACCAATTTCTCCAAAATTATGCAGTGTTACATTACTTACTGTAACTCCGCCCACCATAACCGGTTCAAGTTTACCCACAGGTGTTAGCTGACCAGTACGCCCAACTTGCCATTCTACAGATATCAGTTTGGTTACAGCGGTGGTTGCAGTAAATTTATAAGCAGTTGCCCAACGCGGTTCACGACTTAAAAAACCCAAATCATCTTGTAAAGCTAACGAATCAACCTTTACCACCATACCATCAATTTCAAAAGGTAGTGATTGGCGTTTTTGGCTGACCTCTTCGTAATAGGCTTGAATTTGTTCAATATTATCTGCTAATTTAAATGGCGATACTTCAAATCCTTGATTTTGCAAAAAAATCAAGGCACCGCTTTGAGTATCAACATCTTCAGGCAACCCCTGAGCGACCGCGTAACCAAAAAATGCCAGAGGACGAGCAGCAGCGACGGCAGGATTTAACTGACGAAGCGAACCTGCGGCAGCATTTCTAGGATTGGCAAAGGTTTTTTCACCCTTTTGTTCATTATCTTTGTTTAATTTAGCAAAACCAGCTTTTGGTATCAAAACCTCACCACGCACCTCTAAAAGCTCAATATCTACACATTTTGGCAAAAAAATTGGTAAATTACGGATAGTTTTGACATTTAGGGTAATGTCTTCACCCACCTTACCATCACCACGAGTAACTGCTTGAGTAAATAAACCACGCTGGTATTTTAACGAGACTGCCAACCCATCCAATTTAAGTTCCATTTCAAATTTTGGGTTTTGATTTTTTGCATCCAAACGTTCATTAATTCGGCGAATAAAATGCCCCAAATCGTCTTGATGAAACACATTGCCAAGCGACAACATAGCAATGTCATGATGGACTTCTACAAAAGCAGGCAAAGGTTTATCGCCTACTTTATCTGTTGGGCTATCAGGCTGTTTACAATCGGGAAAATCATGCTCCAAAGCTAATAATCTTTGACGCAAACTATCATACTCTTCATCACTGACGGTAGGATTATCCAGCACATAATAAGCATGATTGTGCTGTTTTAAGGTTCGAATCAAAAGACGCATTTGCTCAATAATGGACTGCTGCATAAATTTCCTTTATGTTTTAGTTATTGTTCAGGTTGATAATTTGCTACTTGTATGCCTAATTTATCAAAATCTTCATCGTTAAATGTGTAACCGCCCTCATCATGAATTTCTGCATGCAATGCCCTAGCAAAAGAACGAGCTGTACTGACCATAACTTTATAAGCTCTGTAGGCGTGTGGATGCGGCAAAGATAAAAATAATGATAATCCTGAAAAACGCTGTTCAGGCAGTGTATTTGGGTCAAAATCCTGAACATTGCCATCACGTCCAACCCCCAACATACTAAACCATAAAATACCTGTACCCTCTTTGTCATCTTCGTAGCGATGATACATGCCCATCACGCCAAATTTTAATCCATAAGAACGAATGAGATTCATTACTTCCTTGCCTGATATTCCAACTGTATGATTGTATGGAGTAATAAATAAGGTTACAGTATCTTTTGCATTTAACAATGGGTCGTTATTTTGTTCAAAATTTTCTTCTTTGTTTAAATGATGGTCAAGAATGGGTGAATTACTATCAAAGGTGTGTTTGACCGTTGTCAAAATATCTCTACCTTCTCTTTCGCCAGTCATGGTTTGATGATTGATTGTTTGCTGGCTTTGGTTGGAAGAATTTTCAGCAGCATGCGCAAGTCGCGATAATGCATCCTCATCACCCAAGTTGATTTTGATGTCATCATTTGATGGCTCTGGCTCAACAACAGCATCAGCACGTTCTGCTCTAGGTAAAATTGGCAAATTGTTTTTATATTCTAGTGATTTATCATCGCCCTTGTAGGTTTTAGAACGCATGAATTGGATTAACATAAATAAACCCACCAACATCACAATGACAATCAGCACAATAATAAAAGTATTCATACAGCGAAAACTCTAACATTTTTTAAGAAAATTCTTTATAGTTTAGCACGCTTATGTTTTTTCGTCATCATTAGTTCAAGACTAATTTTTGGACAATTTTAACATATATTATAACTGGGTAAATTAAATGGAAATTTTTCTTCAAGCCTTCTGAATATAAGGTTTGATTAAATCTGCCATTAATAAAATATGTTCACTGTTTGCATTAAGCGCAGGAATATAAGCATAGTTTTTGCCACCTGCTTGTAGAAAGTTATCGCGATTTTCCACCGCCAATTCTTCTAAAGTTTCCAAGCAGTCTGCAGAAAAAGCAGGGCTAATCACCTGCACTGATAAACCCTGATGACCCCATTCGCTTAATAACTCATCAGTATATGGTTTTAACCATTCTTGCGCACCAAATCTAGACTGAAAACTCATTTGCCATTCATGACTTGCCAAACCTAATTCACTGGCTAAAAGTACGGCAGTTTTTCGGCATTCATCAGCATAGGGGTCGCCTTTATCAGCATAAGGTTTAGGAATGCCATGAAAACTCATAAGGAGCTTATCAGCACGTCCATTTTTTTCCCAAAAATCTCGTACGCTTTTTGATAATGCCTGAATATATAAAGGATTGTCGTGATAATCACGAATAAAAATTAGCTCTGGTAAATCACGAATGCTTTTAAAATATTCAGCTACTTTGTCAAAAACAGCGGCGGTTGTGGTTGCTGAATTCTGTGGATATAACGGCAAAATAACCAAGCGATTAAACCCTTCTTTTTGCACATCTGCCAACACCTGTTTAATATTGGGATTGCCATATGTCATCGCAAAAAAAACGTTCGTTTGTAAATGATTTTGTAAAGCATGGGCTTGCTGTTTTAAAATCACCAAAAGCGGTGAGCCATCATCTGTCCAAATACTTTGATACGCATGAGCCACTTTTTGGGGGCGAGTGGTCAAAACAAATAACCGTAAAATAATCTGCCAAATAAATACTGGAATCTCTATCACACGCGTATCGCTTAAAAATTCTTTTAAATACGCGCGCACGCCTTTTGGTGTTGGACTATCTGGTGTACCAAGGTTGACCAAAATAATTGCTGTTTTTTTATTATAAGATGAAAGAGCCATTGTTGCCTTTATCAATGATTTAAAATGCTTGTTAGTTTAGCACTTTTTAACCATTTAATTGTAAATTAATTTCAATATAAGTTGATGCAAATATCATTGAATCTGTATTTGCTTACAGATATCAAAATAACATTTTGTTACATTATCATCACGCCTTGTTGCATTATAATGGTGTAAGTAGTTTATTTTTTAAGGCATTTTTATGATTCCCATCAAACACAAAATGACTGAACAGCCAAAAACCAATCGACAACCTGAAAAATGGTTTAGAATACTTTTATGGATAATTGCATTGATTTTTGCAGGATTTTTGATTGGACTTGGCGGGAAAATTGTAGGTGATTTGCCACTCATTCAATCAGAACCCAAAGAAATCGCTGATTATGTTGATGATAAAAATACTTACCAGCAGTTAAAACAGGAACTTACTCGTCAGCAAAACATCCAAAAAGACATACAAAATCAATATGATACGGTTTCATTGCAATTAGAACAGCAAAAAACCATTACCCAAAATGCTCAACACAGTTTTAATAATTGGCTGGCAACTCGCAGTGTTACTGAGCAATCCACCCAAAACCCCGAAGTTATTAAACGCACCAACGAACTGGATAATCTAAAAGCTAAAGAAGCCGAAATCCAAAAAAATCTGGCGGTCATTGAACAAAAACAATTATCCAGTGAACAGTCTTATAATGATACCCAAGATAAAATCCAAAACCTAGAAGACATTGCTCAACACGCCAAAACTCAAGATGACCAAAAAATTGAACTTAGGGTGTTTATTTATCGGTTGTTAATCACATTGCCATTGTTGCTTTTAGCATGGTATTTATTTACCAGACATAGAAATGGTAATTTATGGCCTTTTGTTTGGGGGTTTGGTTTTTTTGCCTTGTTTGTGTTTTTTGTTGAACTTGTGCCTTATTTACCCAGTTATGGCGGGTATGTTCGTTATGGTGTAGGTATTATTTTGACATTTGTAGGCGGTCGCTATGCAATTATCGCAATGAATCACTATCTACAGCGTAAAAAAGTTGAGGAAGAAATTTCCAGAAACCAACGTCAATCCCAACTAAACTACGAACAAGCTCAAAATAAACTTGCCAAATCCATTTGTCCAAGCTGTGAGCGTAAATTGGATTTAACCGACAATAATTTGGATTTTTGCCCACATTGTGGCATCTGCATTTTTAATTATTGTGATAACTGCCACACCAGAAACAATGCTTTTAATCACTATTGTTACAAATGCGGAAATGACCATTCTCAATCTTTGGCAAACCACAATACGCCCAAAGTCACTTATGCGTCATCAAATAATCCGTAATCATCGTTAGTGTCTCTGTAGTAAATTAGTTTATGATGATTGCGTCTTGTTGGTTTGGGTGATAAATTACAAGGCTATTAAAGTAATGATAATTTTAGTTTACTGCTCTTAGTTTGACTAAAAACAGCTTTATCATTAAAAGTCATTTTAGGAAAAATATCATGTTTAGTGCCCTAACCAATGCTTTGGGTTTAAATCCATTAAAAGTAGATACCTTGATTGACACGCCAATGGTTATGGTTGGCGACACTTTGCGTGGAGTCATCGCCATTCAGGGTACAACTGCTGATAAAACCATCAATCATATCAGTCTACACCTTAATACCATTGCTGAAGACGATACGGACAATGGCGATATTCGTCGTGTACACACTTTAGGAACGGTGTACTTGGCAGATAATTTGACGATTAACACTCATGAACGCCTTCATTTGCCTTTTGAATTGGCATTATCACCAGAAACACCTGTTACCAATATCTTGTGCGCAAAAAATCAAACCAAACTTTGGCTAGAAACCAAGGTTGATGTTGCTGCCACTTTAGATAGCAAAGACAACGATGAAATCTACACCCTGCCAACGCCTGTAATGGCGAATTTTTTACAAGCGATGGAGCAGGCGGGTTTTAGGCTACAAAAAACGGATGTTGAAAAAGGCATGGTAACCACGCCTTATGGCACGTCAAGTTTTGGTTGTTATCAAGAGTTTGAGTTTAGTTGTTTTAAACTTGGTTTAAACAGCGTAGAAGTTACCTTTTTACCCAAAGCTGATTATACTTATGTGGTTTTAGAAATTGATAGAGCATTTCGTTCAGACAGTTATAAAGTTGTTGGATTAAATCCACACATGACAATTAATGATATGGTGTATTTAATACAACAAACCATAGGTGTTTAACTTTAAAAATTTAACCCCAATCATTCAATCACGCCCCAAAAGTTAAAACGGCTTTTGGGGCTGGTTAATTGGTGGTGTTTTTTTAAAACAATCATGTTAAAATGACTTGTTTTTTATTAAATTTATCCGTAATAAATTAAGTGGATGCGCTATGACAACAAAATCCGATACGGCACATGATGCTAAACTGATGCAACAACAACTTGAACAAGCCGCCCTACACTATCACGAACACCCCCGCCCTGGTAAAATCTCCGTTACTCCAACCAAGCAAATCGCCAACCAACGTGATTTAGCATTGGCGTATTCCCCCGGTGTTGCTGTACCATGCCTTGAAATTGAAAAAAATCCCAGTCTTGCTGCTCGTTATACCGCTCGCTCAAACTTGGTGGGTGTTATCACCAATGGTACGGCAGTTTTAGGACTTGGCAATATTGGTGCCTTAGCCTCCAAACCTGTTATGGAAGGGAAAGGTGTTTTATTTAAAAAATTCGCTGGCATTGACGTTTTTGATATTGAAATTAATGAAACTGACCCTGACAAATTCATTCAAATTGTAGAAAGTCTTGAACCAACCTTTGGTGGCATCAACTTAGAAGACATCAAAGCTCCAGAATGCTTTAAGATTGAAAAAGAATTGCGCGAACGCATGAACATTCCTGTGTTTCATGATGACCAGCACGGTACAGCAATTATTTCAGCCGCCGCCTTATTAAACGCTTTAAAATTAAATGGCAAAAAAATTGAAGACATTACTTTGGTTTGTTCGGGCGCAGGGGCAGCAGCGATTAGCTGTCTTGATTTGGTATGCGCTTTAGGTGCAAAACGAGAAAACATCTACGTTCTGGACTCAAAAGGCGTTATTACCACAGACCGACAAAATTTAGATGAGTCCAAGCAGCGTTATGCCAGACAAACCAATAAAAGCACCTTGTCAGAAGTTATGGAAGGCGCGGACGTATTTTTTGGTTTATCTGGTCCTGGCGTGGTTAGTCAAGATATGGTACGCAGTATGGCAAAAGACCCAATCATCTTTGCCCTTGCCAATCCAACCCCAGAAATCATGCCTGAGCTTGCCCATGCTGCGCGTTCTGACGTCATCATGGCAACAGGTCGTTCAGACTATCCAAACCAAGTCAATAACGCGTTGTGTTTCCCTTATATCTTCCGTGGCGCTTTAGATGTTGGGGCGACGGTTGTAAATGAAGAAATGAAATTGGCGTGCGTGCATGCCATCGCCGAAATGGCAAATCACGAATCCAGTGAACTGGACAAAACAGGCAAAGCCGCCAAACGTTTTGGAAAAGATTACTTAATTCCCGGACCACTAGAACCTAATTTGATTTTGGAGATTGCGCCTGCCGTAGCTAAAGCTGCAATGGACAGTGGCGTCGCAACCTCACCTATTACTGATTTTGGTGCATATCGTCAAAAATTATCTGAATTCATCTACAACACCGCCTTGGCAATGAAACCTGTCTTTAACAAAGCCAAAAAAGACCCCAAACGCATTGTTTATGCTGAAGGTGAAGATATTAATGTACTGCGCGCGGTGCAAGTGGTGGTTGATGAACAAATCGCTCTACCCATCTTAGTTGGTCGTCCTTCAGTTATTGAAAAAGAAATCTCTGCTTTGGGTTTGCGTTTGGTAAATGGTGAAAATATCACCATCATTGACCCCAATAATAATCCGCGTTATGAAGAATACTATCAATATTATTATCAAACCAACAGACGTCATGGTGTTAGCCTTGAATTAGCACGTCGTGATGTTCGCCGCAAAACAACCTTGCATTCTGCACTGATGGTAGAACATGGCGATGCTGATGGCATGATTTGTGGTACATTTGGATATTATCATCTGCATCTAAATTATCTTAATCGCGTAATTGGCAAACGTGAAGGGGTGAGCAAATTATCTGCAATGAGCGCTGTTTTAATGCAAAACCGCAATTTATTCATTGCTGACACCTACATCAATGAAGACCCAACCGCTGAAGAGCTGGCAGAAATGACTGTTTTAGCAGCTGATAGCGTTCGTCGTTTTGGTTTAACGCCAAGAGTTGCCTTGCTTTCTCATTCCAACTTTGGCACGTCTGACCGTGAATCTGCAATTAAGATGCGTCAAGTACATGACATCTTAACTCAAATGAATGTTGATTTTGAATTTGATGGCGAAATGCATGGCGACGTTGCACTTGATGTTCGTATGCGTGAGCAAAATTATCCATTTAGTACTTTAAAAGGTGCAGCGAACTTGCTGATTTTACCAACATTAGATGCTGCTAATATTGCCTTTAATTTACTAAAAACTGCAACTGGTTCGGCAGCTTTAGGTCCAATTTTACTAGGTGCGGATAAACCTGTACATATTTTAACGCCGTCAGCAACCGCTCGACGCATCGTAAATATGACCGCCCTTGTTGTATCTGATGCTCAAGACATGGCAAAATAATTTTTTGACCAATAATTTTTAACCAAGCATCAATTAAATAAAAGCACTCCTTTGGGGTGCTTTTTTTATTCTTCAAAAAACGCTACAATTTATGTTATGTTATTTTTTATCCAAGGTAAATTATGCAAGTATTTTTGGTTGGCGGAGCCGTTCGCGATGGTCTGCTTGGTAAAGCCATTCATGATAAGGATTTTGTTGTGGTTGGCGCAAGTCCTGATGAGCTGCTTGCTTGTGGTTTTACTCAGGTAGGAGTCGATTTTCCTGTGTTTTTGCATCCTGATACACACCATGAATATGCTTTGGCGCGTACTGAGCGAAAAACGGGTAAAAGCCATACTGAATTTGCTGTGCAATTTGATAAAACCATTACTTTAAAAGATGATTTACAGCGTCGGGATTTAACCATCAATGCGCTTGCCATTGAAGTTACAAGTTTATTTGATGACACACCCATAACAGGGCAAGTTATTGATTATTATGGGGGGGTTTTAGATTTACAACAAAAAACTTTACGCCACGTCAGCCAAGCATTTAGTGAAGACCCGCTCAGAATTTTGCGTGTGGCAAGGTTTTTTGCGCGCTTTGAAGGTTTTAGTATTGATAACAGCACTCAAAATCTTATGATACAAATGGCAAAAAATGGTGATTTATCTCATTTAAGCAAAGAACGTTTATGGGCTGAAAGCAGTAAAGCCATGCAATGTAAAACTGGTTTTTTGTATTGGCAGGTTTTAGCAGATTTAACGATTTTAGAACACTTTTTGCCCGATTTGGCAAAACTTTGGCAAGACTTAGGATTAAAAACTCAAACCCTTTTGGCATTATCATTAATTTTTCAAGATGATTTTTTCCTATCTTTACCAGATGATAAACGTTTGATGATGCAATTTTCCCTTTTAATATCTGGATTTAACCAAAAAGATTTTATCAACACTACCGCTAAAACGCTTTGCGCGCCCAAAAACTGTCTTAATTTTTCAGAGTTATTCTTTGATTTTAAGGATATTTTGCAAAAAAATTGTTCAGCAGGCGATTTGATAAATTTAATAGAACGCACCAAAGCCCATCAAGAAATCAAAGATAAAAAATCAGCTGAAAAATCAGTTGCTTATATGCTCATTGCAAGCATCTATCTTTATTATCAAGCCTGCCAAATAACGCCTTTTTACACAATAAGCCAAATAAAAAATATCGTTTACCAATCAATCATTTGTTATCAAAACACCAAAATTCAAGAAATTGATGGTCAATTAACTGGTGCCAAGATTGGTCAAGCCCTAAAAAAAATTCGCATGGCAAAAATTCAAAAACTACTTTGGCTTATTCATCATGATACATAACACAACATTACACAAAACCGCCTTCATTACAGGTGGCGCAAAACGCATTGGTAAAGCCATCAGTCAAACTTTGCACGCTGATGGATTTAATGTGATTGTTCATTATCATCACAGTCAATATGATGCCAAAAATTTATGCAAAAAACTCAATCAGATTCGCCCAAATTCAGCCGTCAGTTTTGGTTGTGATTTGGCAGTTATAGAAGAGCAAAACCACGCAAAAACATTTTTTAAAAGTGTTAAAGATGCTTTTGGTCGCATTGATGTTTTAGTACACAACGCATCGAGTTTTTATGCCACCCCAAAAACCGATAATTGGGAGGATTTGCATCATGCTTGGAATGATTTATTTTTGACCAATGCCAAAGCGCCTTATTTTTTAAGTCAATTATTCTTCCAAGAACTTCAAAAAAATCAAGGAAACATTATCAGTATTTTAGACATTCATGCTGATAACAAACCATTTCTTGACCACTGCATTTATACCATGGCAAAAGCCTCACATCGGGCAATGGTGCAATCATTAGCCTTAGAGTTTGCACCTTTTGTTTGCGTTAATGGCGTATCGCCCGGAGTAAATATTTTTCCAGATAATGATGAGTTTTTTAATTTAAAAATACGCGAACAATTACAGGACTCAGTACCGCTTGGCAAGGCTGGCACGCCAGATGATATTGCCAAAGCAGTGCTATTTTTTGTTAAATCATCGTATATTACAGGACAAATTTTAGCCGTCGATGGAGGACGTAGTCTAACACTCAAAGGCGGATAATCGCTGATAAACCAGCAACAAACCATTCGTTCTACCAAGTTTTGCTCAAAAGTTGAAAATTATGGCAATTTGTCAGTTAAAGTTGCTAATTTTAGCAAAAAATGCTGACATCAACTCATTTTTAAAGTACAATTACCGCTTTAATTTAGTTAGTGAAATTTCCCCAAAATATCTTAGGGTTACCGATGATTTTTGGGGATTATTTTGTAAATTTCGGAGTTGATAGCATAATCAAATCTCAAACACGCCCAGAAATCAGATAATCATCTGTCATTAGCAAGCACGTTTGATAGGTATTAAGCACCCCAACGCCTTTTGTCTAATTTGCGTTTACGCACGCTTTTGGAGAACTCACGTTGAGTACACCTACTGTTGCTAATGCTGCCAAATTGCAGCGTAATCTTGGTTTATGGCATGTCATTATTATTGGTCTTGCCTACATTCAGCCCATGACCTTACTAGATACCTTTGGTCTGGTATCGCAAAAAAGTGGTGGTCATGTTCCCATGTCTTATATTTTTGCTTTAATTGCTATTTTGCTGACCTCCATCAGCTACGGACATATGATTAAAGCTTATCCATCATCAGGTTCTGCCTATACTTACACCCAAAAAGCCATTAATCCATCCATGGGTTTTATGGTTGGTTGGTCAAGCTGGTTGGATTATTTATTATCGCCTATGGTTAATATTATTTTGGCGGTGATTTATTTAGAAGCCTTATTTCCAAGCGTTCATCATTGGGTTTGGGTAATTAGTTTAACCGCCTTAATGACCGTTGTTAATTTGTTTGGTTCAAGAGCGGTGGCGTACTTTAACAGTTGGATTGTTTTTGTTCAATTTGCCATTATTGCTGCATTTACCTATATGATTTATGATGCACTGCAAGCTGGCTCATACGCTTCGGGCACATTAATGCAAGATACTTATGAATTGTGGAGCCTTGAGCCATTTTGGAACAGCATGACGTCTGTTGGCGCTTTGATTACAGGGGCAACGGTTTTATGCTTCTCATTTACAGGGTTTGACTCGTTATCCAGTCTTGCTGAAGAAACCAAAGACGTTAAAAACACCTTACCCAAAGCAATGATTTTAACTACTTTGATTGCAGGGATTGTATTTATTATTAGCACCTATTTTATGCAAACCTATCTGCCATCCGACCCAACAATCTATTTTGAACAGGTGGATGAAACCCAACCTGAAATTTTAATGCTTGTTGGCGGCGCAATTTTTAAAGCGTGGGTTCTAGGCTTTGCTATTGTTACTGTTATGGCTTCAGGTATTTCGGCACACGCTGGTGTTTCGCGTTTGATGTATGTTATGGGTCGCGATGACGTTATTAGCAAAAAAATCTTTGGCACAATCCATCCAAAACTCTTTACACCCGTCAATAATATTTTGATTGCAGGCGCGGTGGCATTAACCGCGGGTTTTATCAGTTTTGAACAAGTTGCTGATTTGATTAGTTTTGGAGCTTTGACCGCATTTAGCTTTGTAAATATTTCTGTGGTCTTTCATTACGCTTTAAGAAACAAACTGGTGAAAAATATTAAAGACGTCATCAATTACATCATTGTACCCATTGCTGGCTTTATCAGTGTGTTTTTGATGTGGCTAGAGGTGGATGGTGTTACCTTAAAAGTTGGTTTAATGTGGGCAGCGTTAGGTTTTATCTGGCTAGGCATCAAAACCTCAGGTTTTAAAAAGCCTGTTCCTCAATACAATGAGCATGAGTGATGGTTTAGTTTGTTTTCAGTTTATAAAAGTCTGCTTTGGCAGGCTTTTTTGATGGATTTTTTTGTATTTATTATTTACACCACGGGTGGTAATAATGGTTTGATTAATTTGGGGGGCAAACGTTCTTTGGGCATTTTTTCTTCAATCTTTGCAATCATTGGTAAAGCAGGCTGATAATATTTGGGTAAATTTAGAATATGTAAAACAATTGTCAAACGAAAATATTTTCTACTGCCCAAATACTGTTGATAAAAACTAGAATTTAACAATCCTGCCCCACCATGACCAATCGTCCAAATCACCGCCAAATATTCCAAAATATTCATAGTGCTATTTTGCTCATTCAGATAAGTTTGAGCTATGGTGTAGTGATTTTGCATACGCTGCTGACGAATTTCATATAACTGATTGAAATGATGCTTTAGGTCTGTGGTTACACCTGCCAAATACTCTTCAAGCACATGAAAAACTGCTGTTTTTTGTGGATAAATCAACTGCTGTAATATCATGCGCGTAACGCCCGCACTTGCTCCATCGTTAATTTGACTAATGGTTAATAATTTTTTTTCATAATTGATTAAAATTTGCAAAATCAGTTCATCTTTACTAGTAAAATGTCGGTATAAAGTACCTTTTGCCAATTGTAACTTTTTTGCTAATTCATCTAAAATTAAACGATAATCCCCAGATTCTAAAAGCATGGCTTCAGCAGTTTGTAAAATACGCTGATGACGAGCGATAAATTTATCTTTTCGTTTACTCATAAGCATCTAAATTAGTTATTGCACTTTAATCCATCAAAGACAAATTACGCTTTGGTTACCAAGAGTCGCCTGCACCGCCGCCGCCAAAACTGCCCCCGTCGCCAGAGTAACTTGATGAACCACCATCAGAATAACTTGATGAACCACCACTAGAATAGCCGCCGTCATATCCACCTCCTGATGACCAACCGCCGCCAGAGTCGCGAAGTTTTACCAAAAAATCACTGCTGTAACGATGCTCAAAAACGGTCCCACACCAAACATCAAGCCAGATACTACAATTCCAAATGCGGTAACAGTGGAGCCCAAAAACCGTCCAAATAATCGTATTAAAATCGATCCTACTATCGGCGCAATAATGATTGTCAGCAGTAAAAATCCACCTGAGCGTTTCTCGGCAGCATCCTCTTCTGCTAAAACTTCAGGCTCGGTACGCAGTCTTTTGTCAATTACTGCAATGGCGTCCGAGATGCCTTTAGCGTAATCACCATCTTTGAAGGCAGGAACAACTTCATGACGAATAATTCTTTTAATAATCGCATCAGGTAACACACCTTCAACACCATAGCCTGTCAAAATATAAACTTTCCTGTCGTTAATCGCAGCAAATATCAAAATTCCATTATCTTTACCTTTGGTACCCAATTTCCAACGTTTGGCGGTGGCAAATGCGTAATCAAAGACATCCACCCCATTCGTCGTCGGTACAATCACCACCCCTATTTGCGCTAATTTATCGTTATAAATCTGTAAAATTTGAGCCTGAAGTTTTTCTTTTTCACTGTCTGTCAAAACATGCGCTTCATCAATGACAGGACTGTTTAAAACCAAGTCATCACTACCGATTGGGGATGAATTTGAAGTTTTGGAACCTTGATTTTTATCTGAGCTACTTAGTTCTTTAGCATTGCTACTGTTAGCGGTTGCAGTTGCTTGATTTGACTGCTGATTGGTTTGGCTTAACTGACTTAGTGCTGCCAAATCATCTTCAAGTGTATTTGCAGCATCTTTACCGTAAGCAAAACCAACACAAAACCAGCTAAAAACCACAAATAACGCTGTTATTAGGCTTGTTTGCCAAGCATATCGTTTTTTATCCAGATTTGTCATTGGTTTTCCTTATTGAATCAAGTTTAATGTGCTGCTAT
>CAKAQU010000038.1 GCA_916720335.1 uncultured Moraxella sp.
CGTCTAGCACTGGTAATTGTCCTTACGCATCAGCTAGTGATGAGACTCGAAATTTTTACGGCGTGCAATTTCATCCAGAAGTTACCCATTCTGCCAAAGGCGTAGAACTGATTGCTAATTTTGTTCACAAGATTTGTGGCTGTGGTCGTGCGTGGAACTCAGACAATATCATTGAGCTGCGTATTAAACAATTACAAGAACAAATTGGCGATAATCAAGTGTTGCTTGGTCTATCTGGTGGTGTGGATTCTTCGGTTGTAGCGGCTTTATTGCACAAAGCAATCGGCGATAAACTCACTTGTGTATTTGTAGATAACGGGCTGTTACGCTTAAATGAAGGCAATCAAGTGATGCAAATGTTTGCTGAAAATATGGGCATTCGGGTGATTCGTGCGGATGCTGAAAACCGCTTTTTAACTGCATTAGCGGGCGTAACCGACCCAGAAGCTAAGCGTAAAATCATTGGTCGAGAGTTTATTGAGGTTTTTAGTGAAGAAGCCCGTAAACTCAATGGTGTAAAGTTTTTAGCACAAGGCACAATTTACCCTGATGTGATTGAATCTGCTGCTAGCAAACATGGCAAAGCTCATGTCATTAAATCCCATCATAATGTTGGCGGCTTGCCAGATGATTTGGCATTTGAACTGGTTGAGCCTTTACGTGATTTGTTTAAAGATGAAGTGCATAAATTAGGCGTGGCCCTTGGCATTCCTCATCATATGATTTACCGTCATCCATTTCCAGGACCTGGATTGGGCGTGCGTATTTTGGGTGAAGTTAAAAAAGAATACGCTGATATTTTGCGTCTTGCGGATGATATTTTTATGCAAGAACTTAGAGCTAGTGGCTGGTATGATAAAACCGCGCAAGCCTTTGCAGTATTTCAACCGATAAAATCCGTCGGGGTTGTTGGTGATGGTCGCCGTTATGCGTGGGTGATTGCTTTGCGAGCCGTGGAAACTGTGGACTTTATGACGGCGCGTTTTGCCCATTTGCCATATGAGCTGATTGATAAAATTTCAACACGCATTATGAATGAAATCAAAGAAGTATCACGTGTGGTATATGATGTATCAAGTAAACCACCAGCAACCATTGAATGGGAATAAAGAACAACGATTAACTGGTTGGGATTTGGTTTTGATAGCTTAACCAAATCCCTGCTCGTTGCCCTTTAAAATCGTAATAAGCGCCTATCTTTCCCCATGCAAAAATACGTTCGGTTTGAAATAATTGATTTAGCCACAGGTTGTACTGGCGTTGTTTGTTTAATTCCTGTTCTTTCTGCCAAGTTTCCCAGCAAAATTCTTTTTCATATTTGTGGAAAAATTTAATATCAACACCCCAAATTTTCTTTTGATAAAAACATAAATTAATTTGAAAGTTAAAATCACCAATATTTATTTTATCCAAATAGACCCATAAATAACCATTTTTAACATCATAAATATTATAATCTAATAAGCTATTGTTAATATCATCAAGTGATAGGTTCTTATGAATAATAAAATGATGATTAAGATGAATATTTCCTAAACTATCAATAATAGAATCAGGGAGATTTTGCATAATAAACTTGGTTTATATTTCTAATAAAAAATTAATTGGACCATCATTGATGGAAAAAACCTGCATATCTGCGCCAAATTCACCAGTTGCAATGTTGGGATAAATTTGTTTGGCGTAATCAATCATATCATTAAATAATAATTTAGCTTGCTTAGGATGCATGGCTGGAGCAAAATCAGGTCGGCGACCGTTTTTGGTATTTGCCATCAAAGTAAACTGTGATACCAATAATAATTCACCATGAATATCGGACAAACTTTTATCCATTTTCCCAAGTTTATCAAAATCTGTGGTATTTTCAAAGATACGATAAGTCAAAATTTTATCAATTAATTTTTTAGCTTTATCTAAGTTATCATCATGTCCAATACCAATATAAACCAAAATACCTTTTTCAATACTGCCAATTGTTTGATTATCTACACAAACTTTAGCTTGTCTTACTCTTTGAATCAGTGCTTTCATTGTTTTCCTTGTTTTTTTAAAATGAAATAACGCATAAAATCATAAATCCAATTATAAATAAACGCATAAATACTAATGGCAATTGATAAACCAATATCCATAATAAATGCGTTTGATAAAAAAATATTTAACGCATAGGCAATAACAGGAGCAGTAAATAGTAGTAAACCACCTTCAAATAATAAAACATGCAATAATCTTATTAAAACACGACGATTTAAACGCCCACCTATAAAAATTTTATCAAAAAAATAATTAAAAATTACATTCCAAACCATTGCCATTATAGACACGATAACTGATAAACCAAACGTGGTGCTGATGTGATAAGAGTCTGACAATTTAATAATAAGAATAGAAATAACAATCGCACCCAATTCAAATAATACAGCGTGAAAAATACGCTCTTTAGTGGTCATTAGATGATTGGTATTATTTAAGCTATTATTCATAATAGTTAATTTATTTTAATAAAATCATAATTGTAACATAATTTATTATTTTTTATTAGTAAGAAATTTATTAAAATCATCTTGTCTTTTGAGTAAATTTCATGAATAATAGAGTTTAAAGATTTTATTTATTTTGGAGGTTTTTTATGAATATTGAAAAATATAAAACAGCATTATTAAATTTAAAAAATGAATACCAATCTCGTATTGATAAAATCAGCGATCATATTTATCATCCCCAAGACGACCTAAACCATCATTGGACTGACCAAGCGGTTGCAAGCCAAGAAAATGACATGCGTAAAAATTTACTGTTTGAAGCAGAACAAAGTATGACTATGGTAAACAATGCCCTTTTACGCATCGAAAATGGCAGTTATGGCATCTGTGCTAAATGTGGTGAAGAGATTGAACCGGGGCGTTTGGATGCCATACCATATGCTTGGCTTTGTGTAAAACATGCTCAGTAATCGTGCTTAATTGGTAAGTGTAACTACCCAAACTTCCGATTGCGAACCTAAACGAAATGGCACGCCCCAAAAACCATAACCTGAGGATACAATGGTGTGCATATTGCCAACTTTACCATAGCCATAGGCGATGGTATTTAGGGCTTTGACAATGAAGTTGGCAGGAAAAATTTGCCCATTGTGAGTATGTCCTGAGACTTGTAAATCAATTGGCAGTTTAGCGTTCTGGTCAATTCGGCTTGGACGATGGTCTAATAAAATAACTAAATTATCAGTATCTACCCCCAAAAGTAGCTCCTGAGTGTTTTTTCGGTTTGTGGCGTGGTCATCAAATCGACCAATAATAGTGATGGGCGTGCCATTAATGGTTGTGCTGGCAGTTTTATCATCCAATAACACCATGCCAGTTTCTTTGATAGCAGAAGCAATGGCAAATCTTTGTTGATTGTTGTATAAATCATGATTACCTAGACTGGCATAAACCTGATGATTGGCAGATTTAACCACGGCTTCAAACGCAGGTTTCATGTGTTTTTCATCATAAATATGAGTGTCATCATCCATAATATCGCCAGGCATAAGCAGCATATCAACACGTTCTTGATTTAAGATATGAGCAAGTTGATATAGTTGTTTACTACCAAATAATTGCCCCAAATGCAAATCAGACACCATGGCAAGTTTAATTGGTTTATTGATGGGTTTATCTATTTTTAGATTTAAATATCGTACGGTTGGGGTATAGGCATTGTATATGCTCATCGCAATTAAACTGATAAAAATCAATACAGATACGGTTCGAATTGCATGGGGATAATTTGGGGATAACTGCAAACGCTGACTGGCAAGGCTTGTTAAAAACGTCAAACCAAATGTCATCATCACAAACCATAAAATGGCAAGCCAGCTCATTGTTAGGCGAAATTTACCAAAAAATAAACCTGCCAAAAAAAGATTGCTGATGATAAATATTGTGATAAAAAGTGTGGTTTTTGAAATGGAAAAATAAGGTTTGCTAAACCAAAAAATCCCCTTAGCCAATCCAAAAGTAAATAGCTGATAAAATAATACAATACATGTCAAAAAAAACCATTCGCATCAAACAGTTACCCCCAAAAATACCAAAGCCTGTTTGCCAATAAAATCTAAATTGAAACTTTTAGTTTTATAATCATAATTGACAAAACCAATATGCCCGCCATGTTTGGTATCTAAAAGTTCCACATCTGCTGATACGTCGCCAGATACCGCCGTTACTCCTAAAAAGGGGTCATCTTTGGCGGTGATAATGAGTGTGGGTTTTTGAATTTGGTTTAAAAAAGGTAGGGCAGATGATTTTTGATAATAGTCATTTTTTGAGCGAAAACCATGACGTGGTGCGGTAAAGGCATTATCAAAATCACTAAGGCGTTTGGCATTTTTTAAAACGCAAACTTCATCACCTGTAAGCTGATTGGCAAGGGCTTTTTTGATAATTGGGTTTAGTAGATATGGGGTGTAAATATGCCGTCCAAAAAATCGTTCCATCGCCACTGCTGCGCTGGCTAAGTCTACAGGTGCTGATACTACAACCGCTTTTTGGCAGATTGCATCAGAGTCATATTCTCCCATATATTTGGCTAGGGCATTGCCACCAAGCGAAACTCCAATAGCATAAATGCAGGAGAATTTTTCTGCTAAATGGTTTAGATAATGATGAATCTCTTTGGTATCACCTGCGTTATAAAATACCTTACCAGACACTGCAACGCCGCCACATGAGCGAAAATGAGCCACAACAAAATTCAGCCTGGCTTCATGTACAATTTTTGCCAATGTTTTAGCATAATGACTTTGACTTGAACCTTCCATGCCGTGAAATAGTACCACAACAGGCGTGATGTATTTGCCGTTTTCATCTTTTTGTTTGTTGGCAAACAAATAATCAAATGCTACATCGCTTTCTGATAACGAATCTTTAATCAATTCGCGTTCATATTTTGGATTGAATTTAACCAAGTAACGAGGAAGAATGGTTTGTAAATGGGGGTTTTTGAGCCAAATGGGCGGATTAAAATACATCATAATTGTAAATTTACTGACTTGTTAAAAAGATTAAAAAATTTGATGGATTTGCTGCAATTAAATTTTTATTAACCAAAACATACCTGACCAAGCACAACACTTGACGCTGCTCCTGTGACTTCAGGTAAATTACCCGCCTGCATTAGTATGCTTTGACGAGCTAGCCAAGAAAAAGCGCACGCTTCCACCCAGCTTGGCGAAAGCCCTTTAGCATCCGTGGTGGTTACTTGCCAATCAGGTAGCAAATTTGCTAATCTTTGTAAAAGATAAACATTATAAGCGCCACCACCACACACAAAAAGTTGATTATGTTTTTGGGTGAATTTATCAATTTCACGGCTGGCTGATAATGCTGTAAATTCACATAAAGTAGCCTGCACATCTTGGGGTGAAATATCAAAATCAATCAAAATATCATCAAGCCAAGCCAAATGAAAATCTTCTCGCCCTGTGGATTTGGGTGCGGATTTGGATAAAAACTCATGCTGCATCAATCGGTCTAATAGAGCAAAACTTACCGCACCTGATTTTGCCCAGTCACCATTTTTATCATAGGGTGTGCCAAGATGGCGGTTTGCCCAGCCATCCAGTAGCAGATTTGCAACCCCCGTATCATAACCTAAAACAGCGTCGCCCAAAACCGTGATATTGGCGATGCCGCCTAAATTTAATACAACCTGCACGGTGTTTTGTGCGTAATCATCAGATGATTGGTTTTGCCCAAAAATGGCTTGATGAAATGCAGGCACAAGAGGAGCGCCTTGTCCGCCAACCGCCATATCGCGACGACGAAAATCACTGACTACACTGATGCCTGTTTTTTCAGCAAGTATATTAGGGTCAAGCAGCTGTAAACTAAAACCAAATTGCGGACGATGGCGGACGGTTTGACCATGGCAACCAATGGCAATGATGTCGTTGGCATTGATAGGTGATTTTTTCAAAAGCTCAAAAACCACTTGTGCGGCAAATTGAGCGTACAATACGCCACCATAACCCCAAAAATCCAGTTCGCTAAATCCTTGATAGTCATCATCTTGTAATTCATCAATGCCATTAGGCGTGCAAAGCATTAATAAAATTTGTCTTAACTTTGGTGGAAACGGGCAGCTGTGTGTCGCAATTACAGAAATTTTATTGGCTGATTTTTCATCAAATTGACAGATGACCGCATCTAAAGCATCTAGGCTAGTACCGCTCATCATGCCAATATAATAGCCTTCATTATCGTGATTTAAATCAAAAAGTTCATGCAAGTCTTCTAGGTGTTGATTTTCTAACATAAAAGCTCAAATTCAATTTTAAAATTATTATTAGCATAACAAATTTAATTAAATTTTACCTAAAATTTGCCAAAAATAGGATAAAAATATCTATAATCTTGCGGGTGTAACAAAATATTTCTTATTGGTGAGCGATTGATGAGCATATTTTCTCAAAAATTACACTTGTTCAGTATTTTGTCAAAATGCTAATTTGATGATTGCAAAGCAAAAAAGTCTTTGTTATATTATGCTTACTTTTTTAGTTGTCTCAATTTAGGAGCATTTATGAAAAAATCTCTATTAATCGCTAGCGTTATTGCTGTAGCTTCTATGCCTTTAGCTCATGCAGATTATGCGTCCGATTCAAGAGCGGCTCATGGTTCTACCAAAACTACAAAGACAGTGAATTATCATTGTCAAAATGGCAAAAACGTACGTGTAACTTACGGTTTTAATGCTCAAAAATTACCTACTTATGCTCAAGCTAACATTGATGGTAAAAACCGCTTTTTACCAATCAATCTAAATCGCAGTGATAATGTAGATACCGTGTTTGGTGATTCTAATAACTATAGCATCATGACAGACGCGATGACTTTGGCTAACCACAGAAGCAAAAGCATCAACATTCAAAGCGCATCTGGCGAGTTTGCTTTCAAAGGCTGCAGCCCAAGAAGATAATCTAATATCAAATAGTTGATATTAACATCACACCCTAAAAGCAAAAGTTTTTAGGGTGTTTTTTTGTGATGAATAAAATCAATCCTGTTTATAATGTAGATTTGTTTAAATTTTAAATAAAAATAAAAATCCCTTAATTTTATTTAAGAGATTTTTTATATTTAATTATTTGTTTGCTTTTTTGGTAGGTTTTTTAGTAAGCTGATTTTTAGCAAATCGCTCAACGAGTATAAAATCAATTTGTACTGTATCCATATTGACCGCAGCAACCTTAACTTTGACTGCATCACCAAGTGCAAAAACATCACCAACCTCACCAATTAATGTGTGTGATACTTCATCGAAACGGTAAAATTGTGGTGGTAAATTTGAAATATGAATCAGTCCATCAATAAACAATTCATCAAGTGTAACAAACACCCCAAAGCTGGTTACGCTGCTGATGGTTGCAGTGTATTCCTCACCGATATGTTTGCTCATATAATGGCATTTTAACCAAGTTTCTACCTTACGACTGGCTTCTTCAGCGCGACGCTCTGTGTTTGAGGTATGTTCGCCCGCCTCATCAAGTGTTTTATATAAAGGGGTTTTGGCTTTTATGCCTGTAACCGCGCTTTTGATTGCACGATGTAAAATCAAATCAGGATAACGGCGAATAGGCGATGTAAAATGACTGTATTCATCATAAGCCAAACCAAAGTGCCCAATGCTGGTTGGACTATAATTTGCCTGCATCATAGAACGTAGTAACATACTGTGAATGATGGCAACGTCTGGGCGATTGATGGTTTTGGCAATGGCATTTTGAAAATCTTGATGAGTGGGATTTTCTCTTGGAAAAGCAATACCAAAGTTTTTTAGATAATCAGATAATTTTGCAGTTTTTTCATCACTAGGTTTGTCGTGATTGCGATACAAAACAGGCAGTTTGTTTTTTAAAGCAAACTTAGCAGCGCAAGTATTGGCAAGCAACATACATTCTTCAATCAATTTATGAGCATCCCCTCGCGTGCGTTTTTTGATGTCTAAAATATCGCCGTCATCGCCAAAAATAATATAACTTTCGGTCGTTTCAAACGCCATTGCTCCTCGTTCTTCACGCTTTTTATCCAAGATTTGATACAATTGATACAGCGTATCTAAAGATTTGCAAACCTCAGAGTTTTTGATAAGCTCATTAGGCAGGGTTTGGTTGCTAGGGTCGTCAAAATAAGCATTAACTTGATTGTAGGTTAATCTTGCTTTTGAATGCATTATCGCAGGATAAAATTTAAATGCCGTTACATTACCAAAGCGAGACACACAAATATCAGCCACCATACATAAGCGGTCTATGTCCGGATTAAGTGAGCAAAGTCCATTGGATAACACTTCAGGCAGCATTGGGATGACTCGATGCGGAAAGTAAACGCTGGTACCACGGTCATAAGCGTCTATATCCAAATCAGAACCAGCTGTTACATAGTGGCTTACATCAGCGATTGCCACTACTACGCGGTAATTACCCCCCGCTCGTTTTTGGGCAAAAACAGCATCATCAAAATCGCGCGCATCTTCACCATCAATAGTAATTAATGGTAAGTCTCGTAAATCTGTGCGACCCACAAAATCTTTTTCATTGGGCTCTTGGTATTGGCTTGCTTGCTCCAGTGTCTTTTGACTAAATGCTGCTGGAATGGCAAAGTGGTGCAATGTGGTTTCTATAATCAGCTCTCGATCATTTAAGCTGGTAAGTAATTCAGTAATTTTTCCTGTGGCGTATTCTTGATAAGTGGGAAAATCAATTAAGGATACTTTGACGCTATCGCCAATGGCGGCGTTGATTGTCGCTACATTATCATCAGTTACAGTAATTGGTTGATGACTATTTGAGCCCGATAATTGCACAAAATAGCCCTCATCATCTTGGTCAAGTGTGCCAATAAATTCAGTATTGGCACGTTTTAATACTTGGGTTATTTTGGCTTCAGGTTTGCCTTTAAATTCTGTCGCAATTGCTTCAACAATATCGCCATCAAAAACCAATCGCAGCTGTTTTTCATGTAAAAATAAGTCAGGCATATCTGGTAAAACCACAAAACCAAAACCCTTAGCAGTACTGGCAACTGTGCCTTTATAAGTGCTAGGTAGCGGAGCAACGTTAAAATGAATGCCATCACTGCGTTCTAATTGCCCATCTCTTAACATTGCTTTTAGACGATTATTTAGGGCAAAAAAACGTTCATCGTCGTACAAAATATCAAAATGCATTGCCAAACTTTCAACCGTTGCCGCTTTAGCTTGATTGGTCATTTGGGCAACTGTTTGTAACAATAGCAGGCGTGATGGAATGGGGTTTTGGTACTTGTCTGCTTCAGTTTTGGCGTTGGGGTCATTCCAGTTTGTTGTGGTATTTTTTTTCATTCACTCATTCCTTAAAATATAGCTTTGAGGTGATGGTATCAATTTATAAATTTTAAATTAAATGATAAAGGGGTGTGATATCTGGTTTAATTTTAGGTGTTTATATGGATAAATGCATGATAATATCAGCTATCATAACATAAAAGACAGGTGCTTCATGCAAAAAATTAGCTTACTATTTTTTGACCAACAAAACCAGTTGGCTATTAATGATAATATTTGGTTTTCCATTACTCAGATTGAGCAGCAACTTTTTGAGGATACTTGGAATAAACAATCACTATTAGACAGTTTAAACCAATTTGGCACAAAAATGCTGATTGCCTTTGATGATAACTGCGTGATTGGCTATTGTATTTTTAACAGTGTTTTTGAAATCGCTGAAATTTTACGCATTGCTGTGAGCCAAAAACATCAAAAAATGGGGGTTGGTGAACAATTATTAATCAAATCTTGTCAAATTGCTAAGGATAATCAAGCTGAAAAAATGCTTTTAGAAGTGCGAATGGATAATTTACCTGCAATCAATTTATATAAAAAACTTAAATTCTATCAAATAGATATTAGAAAAAATTATTATCAATTTAGTCATCAAAAGCTAGATGCATTGATTTTTGAAAAAAATTTATTGGCGTGAATTTTGCTAGTTTGACAAAATTTGTTGGTATTATTTTTATGAATAAAAATTAACCATATTTGTTGATATAATTTTAATCATAAAAAATTATATTGTTACAATAAAAAACAATTAAAAAATAATTAGTTGATTTTCATAATAAAAATTTTAATTTTTGATTAAAATTTATCCTATTTATAATATTCTTTATTTATTGGCATACTCTTTGCAAAAAATTATTCATGTTTAATTAAATTTCACTATTTTTTCTTAACTATTAGGAAAACAAATCATGAATAAAGTTTATCGCTTAGTCTGGAACAAGGCAACCCAAACCTGGAATGCCGTGTCAGAATATGCCAAATCTCAAGGTAAATCTTCTAATGCTGTTATTATGCCGAGTTTGAAAGGTGCCTATAGAGTAATGCGTACATTCATGCGATTTGCTTATACAGCATTGATGTCAGCTTTACTTTTATTAAGTGGGCGAGCGGCAATTGCAGTAACTGGCACCACTACAAGTAGTGGTACATCTGTGACAAATGCAGGAAGTCATAACACCTGCTACTATGATACCACAACTCAAAGTGTTGTTTGTGGTGATGTGTCAACAAAAGTTCCTGGTGTTTATGGAGCTGGAACCTCTAGTGCGCCTTCAAGAATTTCTCAATCTGTAGTATTGGGTCAAGGTGCAGAAGTAGCAGATAGTTTTTCACGAGAAAGCTCTACCGATACAATCATGTACTCTCACGCTGTTGCAATTGGACAGACAGCAAAAGCTAATGGTTATCAAAGTGTTGCGGTCGGAGCTAATTCTGAAACCAGCCGCCGTTCAACAGCACTAGGTTTTGGAGCTAAAGCAGGCGGTCATAACAAAACCACAGCAGCCCCTGATGGCGAGCTTTATGGTGTAGCAATTGGTTATAAGGCAGACGCTCCACGCCATCATAGTGTTGCCATTGGTGCTGAAGCAAAAGTTAATGCAATTGCTACAACTGATACTGCACGTTCTGATGCAATTTTGCAATCTGATTCTGGAAATGGTTTGATTGATGGCGCGACATCCGCTAGTGATTCTGCTGGAGCAATGGCGTTGGGTCGAGGTACTAAAGCTAATGGGTATGCTGCTATAGCTCATGGTTTAAATGCCGAAGCTACAGCTGCTTTTTCTACAGCAATTGGTGCAAACTCTAAAGCAGATAAGATGGAAACAATTGCATTGGGTTCTCGTGCTGAAGCAACAGGACATCATGCAATTTCAATTGGTAGTAGTTTTAAACAAGATGGAGCAACCAAAGCCAGTGGAGAAAACTCCATTGCGATTGGTACAAAAGCATATACTACTAATAGAGATACCATTGCAATGGGTAGTGAAGCAATGGCAGTTGAACAAAGTGCGATTGCCATCGGTGCGAACTCTGCTGCTAAAGGCAAAAGCACTGTTGCAATAGGTTTAAATGCAAGTGCTTCTGAGGATGCTGCAACTGCGGTTGGTCATAATACTCAGGCAACGAATGCTTCTACTGCGTTGGGCGATGGTTCACAAGCCACAGGGTTGAATTCAACTGCTTTAGGTTGGAATGCCAACGCAGCAGGTCGTGCAGACGTTTATATAGGCAAACGAGCTGGCTCAGGCACAAATAACGTTGACAATTTTGATAATGTCGGTATTGGTGAGAGTGCGGTAAAAGATGCTGGCAGTGCCACCAAAGCAGTAACTAATGTTGTTGGTATTGGTACTGGTGCGGCCGAAGGCATTCAAGCCAGTCACAATATTGCTATTGGTGCTTATGCTAATGGTACTGAATCTGGCAATCCTGCCGTAACAACAGACAATAACATAGCTCTTGGACAAAGGGCTTACGCTACTGGTGGTACTGCAGGTAATGCCATCGCCATCGGTAATCGTTCAAAATCCGAGGGTAGTGCGGCTGTAGCTGTTGGTGCATTAGCTAATGCACAAGGAGCTCAAGCGGTAGCTATTGGACAAAATACAGTTGCCCAGGGTGCTGGTTCAATTGTTCTTGGTGGATCTCAAAGTGCTTCTAGTGCTGCTAAGGCTACTGGTTCACAAGGAATTGCTATTGGTCAACAAAGTGCTTCTACTGCGACTAAAGGTATTGCCATAGGGGTTGGTGCTCAGGCAAACCATGTCAATGGTGTTGCTTTGGGTTCTGATTCTGAAACCGCTGCTGCGGTTCCCACTACTAATGCCACCATTAATGGCATAACTTATAATGGTTTTGCAGGAACTGCTCCTACTTCAACAGTGAGTATTGGTAAGTCTGGTGGTGAGCGTACATTAACCAATGTAGCTGCTGGTCGTATTGCTGATACTAGTACTGATGCGATCAACGGCAGTCAGTTGTACTCTGTTGTAAATGGTTTGGGTTTTGATGTGAATGCCGATAATGACGCTGCTAAAACTCACAAGTTAGGTAAAGAGTTGGCCATTGTTGCAGGCAATACCACAGAAGCTACGTCTACCAGCAATCTGAAAACCGAAGTTACCCAAGATGCTGCAACAGGCAAAACGACTGTTACGGTTAGCATGAAAGAGGCTCCGAACTTTACCAGCGTGACCACCACCGATGCGGCGGGTAACAAAACTGTTACGAGCGGCAGCGGCGTAACCATCACTCCGGCGTCCGGCAATCCTGTCAGCCTGACTACAGGCGGATTGAACAACGGCGGCAACAAGATTACCAATGTTGCTGCGGGTACGGACGGTACCGATGCGGTTAATGTAGACCAGCTCAAAGCAGCCGCCACCAAGGTAACTGCTGGTGACGGTATTGCCGTTACCTCGACTGTGGATAACACAACCGGCAGCACTACTTATACTGTAGCGGCCGACACTACTGCGCTGAACGTAGGTGATGGTAACAATGGTAACCCGGCCGGTAAGGTGATTGCCCCGACTGGTGCTGATGCCAATAAACTGGCCACTGCCGGCGACATTGCCAATGCCATCAACAAAAGCGGTTTCCAAGCTACAGCGGGCGGTAATTTAGCTAGCGGCAGCAGCGCCACACCTACCACCGTTAAGCCTGGTCAGAAAGTAACCTTTGCAGCCGGTAACGGATTGACTGTAAAACAAGATATAGACAATGCCAGCGGCAACCAAACGTACACCTATGCATTGGATGCCCAATCTGTGGTTCAAGATGCCCAAACCCCAGTTGTGTACACCAAAGCTGACGGCAGCAAAGTGTACAAACAGCCGGACGGCAAATTCTATGACGCACTGACAGGCGGCAACGAAGTTCCAGCCGGCGACGTGATTGCCAGCATGCAGAATGCAGCAGGCAACACTACCGCCCCGACTACTTTGGCCAATGTGAAGAGCAACCTGGCTGCTGCCACTGCTGCCACCACCAACCCGGCCAACAACGATCGTGCTGCACTGACTGCCAACAACAAAGGCAACAATGCCGCCACCGTTAATGACGTATTGAACGCCGGCTTCACCGTACAAGGTAACGGTCAGGACAAAGACTTCGTCACCCACGGCGACACCATTAACTTTGCCAACGGCCAAGGTACAGTAGCCAACGTAACGAGCACCAATGGCTTGACTACCGTTAAGTTTGATACTCCGATGACGTATGCTGATGCATCAGGCAACCCCACCGGCACTCCGAGCAACAAGGTGAACCTAGTAGGCAGTACGGCGGGTAGCCCGGTTACTTTGGGTAACGTGGCTGACGGTACTGTTGCTACAGGCAGCAAAGAAGCGGTGAATGGCGGTCAGTTGCATGCTACGAACCAGAACGTTGCCAATAATGCGGCCAACATCGCCAAAGGCAT